>NZ_JAAGLX010000019.1:0-144693 GCF_010548325.1 Streptomyces sp. SID13666
CGTGCTCGTCCTGCACCAGGGCGAGCGCGCAGCCGGCGTCGGCGGTCTGCGGGCCCGCCGCGGCCAGCAGCCAGGCGACGGCGTCGGCGTAGGCACCGGGGTGGAGTTCGGCGACGCTCGACGGGGTCCGCTCCGGCGGGCCGCCGGGGTGCAGCTCGGCCAGGTCCTGCAACAGGGCGTGCAGCAGCAGCGGGTTGCCCGCGGTCGCCGCGGCGAGGCCGGGCGGCGGGTCGCCGCCGAGCCGTTCGCGGGCGATCGCGTCGACGGACGGCCCGCTCAGCGGCGGCAGCCGCACCGTGTGGACGAGCGAGGGGGCCAGGCCCCAGGCGATACCGCGCGGGGCCGGCGTCATGTCGTACTGGTGACGCTCGGTCAGGATCAGCAGGACCGGCAGCCGGTCGAGCCGGGGCACCAGCCGGCCGAACCAGCCGCGGGAGGCCGGATCCGCCAGGTGGACGTCGTCGACGGCCAGTGCGAGCGGTATGCCGCCGGGCGACAACTCGTCGATGGACGCGGCCTCGGGGGCGCCGTCCAGCAGCCGCCGCACGACGGACGGCACGCTGCCGGCGTCCTGGTCGTGCTGCGCGCAGCGGGTACGGCGGACGTCCAGGCCCTGCCGCCGGGCGAGTTCGGCCGCCGCGTCCAGGAGGGCGGTCCGGCCGCTGCCGGTGCCGCCGCGCACCACCAGCAGGGCGCCCGCGCCCGCCTCGGCCCGTTCCGCGAGGCGTGCCGCGACGGCCAGCTGGCCGTCCCGTTCGCGCAGACCGAGCTGCTCCCCCACCGTGACCACCGCACCCCTTCCGCCGCCGCGGTCCCAGGATATGCCGTGGTGTTGTCGTGGTTGATCTCGTGGTGGTCCACGATGGCCGGGTACCCCCGCCCCGGGCACTGTGGAGCCTGTAGCCGATCCACCGGGGGAACCCTCATGCACAGGCCGAGCCTGCCCACCGCGGTAAGCCTGGCCGTGCTTGCCCTTTCCGTGTTCGTGCTGGTGACGGCGGGCGGCGGCTCCAAGGACGCCGCACGTCCGTCACCGACCCAGGATCCGTCCGGGCACGCCTCCACGGCGCGGCCCGGAGCGGCACTGTCCGCCCTGTTCAGGACGGTGTCATCGCGTTAGACCGCGGCACACCGCGGTCCACCCGGTCTTCCGGCGGCGGGGTTCTCCCCCGTATTCCCCGCCGCCGGAGGTAACACGCCGGCCGTCATCACCGCCCCGCCACCGTCACCAGACGCGGACCGAACCTCCCGGTGCGAACGCCGGACTGGTCGCGTCGGCGGGCGGCTCCTCCAGCGGCTCGGCGATCTCCGCCACCGTGGGGCCGGACTTCGCGGCGACCGCGTCCAGCAGCCCGAGGTCGAAGCCGTAGACACGGGCCGCGTTGCCGCCCACCATCGCGGCGACCTCCTCGGCCGGGAGCCCGGCGAACGCGATCCGCAGCCCCTCCCTGGTGTAGGGATACGTGCCCTCGTCATGCGGGTAGTCGCTGCCCCACATGATCTTCTCCAGGCCGATCCGGTCGCGCAGCGGCACCTCGTGGGGGCGCATGAAGCTCGCCCCGACGAAGCAGTTGTCCCGCCAGACGGCCTTCGGTCCCTTGCCCATCGCGTCCGCCAGCCCGGTGCCGAACTTGGCCTCGGCGGTGGCCGCCCGGGTCGCGGCGCTGACCAGCCGCCCGTGGTAGTACTCCAGCATGTCGAGCACGGCGGGGATCCACCCCGAACCCTGCTCGGTGAGCACCAGCCGCAGCCCGGGGTGCCGTTGGAACGCCCCGCCGAAGATCAGGTGCCACAGCGCCCGGTGCGAGAACCACGTCGTCTCGACCATGAACACCGCGCGGGCCGCGGGTTCGTCGCCGAGCGGCGGGGAGGCCGAGCCGCCGTGGTGGTTCACCGGTACGTCCAGCTCGTCGCAGACCGCCCAGAGCGGGTCGTACACCGCCGAGTACAGCTCGGGGACGCCGGAGCCCGGTGGTGCGCCCGGCAGCAGGATGCCGCCGGTCAGCCCGTGCTCCTTGGCCCACCTCACCTCGCGGACCGCCGCGTCCACATCGTTGAGGAGGATCTGTGCGACGCCCGCGCGCCGGCCGGGGGCCTGCGCGCAGAAGTCGGCGAGCCACCGGTTGTGGGCCCGCAGTCCGGCCCAGCGCAGCTCGAACTCCTCCTTCGAGGGCGCGGGGGCCAGCAGCGAACCGCTGGGGAAGAACGGCGGCACGGTGTTGGGGAAGACGACCTCGGCGACGACGCCGTCCGCCTCCAGCTCCGCGAGCCGGCGGCCGGAGTCCCAGTTGCGCGGCGCCTCGGGGGCGATCAGGTCCTCGTACGGATTGACGTACGTGGCCGCCCATGCGTCGAACTCCTCGTGGAGGCCGGCCGCCAGGTACGGCCGGTAGTCGAGCAGGTCGGCGCCGGCGTGGCAGTCCGCCGAGATCACCGTGTAGCGGTCGTCGGGACCGGAGGGTGTCATGTGCCCGCCTCCATCCCCACGTACGGGAAGTCGTGCCCGGTCAGCCAGTGCCGTCCGGTGTCGCGGGCGCGCGCCCAGGACGCCTCGACGGCCGACTGGTCGTCCGGCTGGCCCAGTTCGGCCGGGGTCGGGCCGATCCGGCGGGCGATCGGCGCCAGCGCCTCGGTGTCGAAGCCGAAGGCCTCGGCGGCGGCCAGCCCCAGCATCTGCCGGGTCTCGGTCACCGGGATGTCGTGGAACGTGTTCTTCAGCCACTCCCGGGTCGCGGGCCAGGTGCCCTCCGGGTGCGGGAAGTCGCTGCCCCACAGGATGTTGCCGACCCCGATCTCGTAGCGCTGGGCCAGCTCGCGGCGCTTGGTGTTGGTCGCGCAGATGAACACCTGGCGGTCCAGGTACTCGCTCGGCGGCCGCTTCAGCTCGGCGAACGGCGAGAGCTTCTTGCCGCCGTGGGCGCCGAGGTAGAGCCGGTCCATGAACCACAGCTGGTTCGGCAGCCACCAGCAGCCGGACTCGGCGATGCCGAACTTCAGCCCGGGGAAGCGCTCGAAGACCCCGGCCCACAGCAGGAACCAGAGCGGCCGGGACGGCCAGAAGGTCACTTCGCTGACGTAGATGCCCAGATGGTCCCCGTACTCGTGGTGCGGGGCCGATCCGGAGTGGGTCACGATGGGCATCTCCAGCTCCTGCGCCACCGCCCACACCGGGTCGTAACGGGCGTCGTGGTACGCCGCCTTGTCGACCCACCGGGCGGGGATCATCAGGGCGCCGAGGCCGGACGCCTTCGCCCTGCGGACCTCGGCCACCACCGCGTCCACGTCGCCGGTGATGGGCAGCAGCGCCACCCCGCAGCGGCGTTCCGGGCTGCGCTCGGCACAGAACTCCGCGAGCCAGCGGTTGTGTGCCTGCGCGCCCGCCATCCCCAGCGCCGGGTCCTGGTCGCCGGAGAGCCCGAGGCCCACCCCGAAGGGCGCGGCGGTCTGGCTGTCGACGGCGTCGGCGTCCGGGAAGACGACCTCGGCCGCCACCCCGTCACCGTCGAGTTCCTTGTCGCGCTGCGCGCTGTCCCAGCCGCCGCGCAGCCCCTCCTCGTTGTCGCTGAACCACTTCTCCGCGAACGCCTCGTTGCGCACCCCGAGCCGCGTCATCGCCTCGCGGCGCGCCTGGCGCTGCCCGAGGAACTCGTCGAAGTCCGCGTGGAACCTGCTGTCGAGATAAGGCCGGTACTGCTCCGTCGGCAGGCCCGCGTGGCAGTCCGAGGAGATGATCAGGTACGGATCCGTCATGGTGTCTCCTGTCCCCTCGTTCAGTCGAGAATGAAGTTCTCCAGATAGCCCGGGTCGGCCCGGTCGAGCATCGACTGCGAACGCGCCCTGATCTGGGCGTCGGTGCGGTCGCTGGCGGGCAGCAGCCAGAAGCGGCCGGCCCGTATGCCGTCGGCCACGAAGCCGGCGACCTCCTCCACGGGGGTGAACGCCACCTCGTGCCCGGCCTCCTTCATCGCGGCCTCCCACTGGTCGAGGCTGCGGTACGGGGTGCGGCGGGGCGCGGACTTGGCGTACCGCTCGGGCCGGTTGCGGTGCGACTCCCACAGTCCGGTGCGGAGCATGTGGGGGCCCGGGAAGAGCACGGAGGCGCCGATGGCCGCGCGCTCGGCTTTGAGATGGGCGTAGAGCGACTCCGTCATCGTCACCACCGCGGCCTTGGTGACGGCGTACACCGAGGCGGTCGGCAGCGGCGCGATCCCGCCGTCTCCCGAGGAGGTGTTGACGACGTGTCCCGGCTCACCGGCCGCGAGCATCCGGGGCAGGAACGCCTGGATGCCGTGGAAGACGCCCCATACGTTGACCGAGAAGGCCCACTGCCAGTCCTTGGGGTCGTGCTCCCACATCCGGCCCTCGGCGCCGGAGCCGACCCCGGCGTTGTTGCACAGCACATGGACGGCGCCGAAGGCCTGGTACGCGGCCTCGGCGAGGGCTTCGACGGAGGCGCGGTCGCTCACATCGGTGAGCTGCCCGACGGCCTCGGCGCCGTTCTCCCGCAGCCGCCCGACGGCCTTGTCGAGCGCGCCCTCCTCCACATCGGCGAGGACCACCTTCAGCCCGTCCGCGGCGAACCGTTCCGCCATGGCGTAGCCGATGCCGCTCGCGGCGCCGGTCACCACGGCCGTCTGTCCGGCCAGCAGGTCCATCAGGCCTCCCGGTGGGGCGCGTCGAGGATCTGCTGGACGTCGTCGTAGCGCTGGTGGATGTAGGGCAGCAGCGCCTGCGCGCTGACCCGTTCGATAACCTGGCCCGACTGGTCGCTGGTCTTCTCGCCGATGGTGATCTCGACGAGCCGGCGCACCGAGAGGTCGGCGACCGGGTCGTACGCGGACTCGCGCAGCACCACGCTGCCGGTCATCGCTTCGAGCTTGCGTACCCGTTCGTGCCGGGTGCAGCGCACCAGCACCGGGTCGCCGTCGAAGCCGTTGCCGTCCACCGCGGGGAGGAACTTGAAGTAGAAGTCGGTCTTCTCGGTGACTCCCGGCAGCGGCAGCGCGCCGCTGACCGCGCCGGCGACCTCGACGAACGCGATGCCGTGCCGGGCGAGCTTCGCCATCACGACGTCGCCGACCCGCTCCACGGTGACCTCGCCGAGCTTCTTCGGTTCGCCGAAGACCTCCCGGCCGCCGATCAGCGCCCGCTCGGTCGTCATCGGCATCACCAGCGGATACCAGCCCTCGACACCGTCGTGCCGGGCGGAGACCGCGACCGAGCCGGCACCCAGCGGGTGTCCGAACAGGTCGACGCGGCTGATGTTCACCCGCACCAGGGGCCGTTCCCCCGGCTTGAGCGGCGGCGGCAGGACCTGTGCCACCACGTCGGGGTCGGTCTCCCAGACCGCCACCACCCCGGTCGACCAGATGTCGGGGAGCTTGCCGCCGCCCGCCTTCGCCGCCTGCATTTCCGCTTCGCTCCGCGGGCCGTACCGTACTCGCGCCATGTCGTGCCGCCCTTCGTTCATGTCAGTCACACGGGTGCGTCATGAGAGATTCGGGACGAGCTCTGTAACACAGTTACACCGACGCGCTCGAAGGGTAAATAGGCGTGCACGGTCCACAATGGGAGCACCATGCCGCGCACCGCCCTGACCCGCGACGACGTACTCGACGCCGCTGCCGCACTTGTCCGGCAGCTCGGCCCCGAGGCGCTGACCATGCGCAAGCTCGCGGCCGAACTGGGCACCGCCGTCACGTCGATCTACTGGCATGTGGGCAACCGCGAATCGCTGCTCGACGAACTGGTGGCCCGTACCGTGCGGGAGATGGGCGCCATCGCGCCCACCGGCCGCGGGCCGCTCGACCGGGTGCTGTCCATCGCCCGCGCCCAGCGCCGGATGCTGCGCGACCGGCCGCATCTGATCGCGATGGTGCACGAACGCGGCCTCACCGAGCTGATGTTCCTCCCCGCCCAGCAGGCCCTGGTCCATGAGCTGCACGACGCGGGGCTGCGCGGGGGGCGGGCCGCCGAGGCGCTGCGCGCCATCGAGTTCCACGTCATCGGCTTCGTTCTGGTCGAACGCAACCGCGAACGTTCCCCCGCCCAGAGCCCCGCGGAACAGGACTTGTGGGACACCGCCACGGCCGGCCACGACCCGGCGCTGGCCCGCGCGCTGGCCGCCCCGCCCGACCCCGAACGCCTCTTCACCACCACCACGCGCGCCCTGGTCGGCTCCCTGCTGTGTGTCTGAGTGTCAGCGGCGCCCCTTATTCTCAATGACCATGCTGGACAACCGCACCGAGCCGACCGCCTCCCCGTCCCCGTGGCCCGCCGCCTACCCGGACGGATATGCCGTGGTCGACGTCGAGACCACCGGTCTCGGCCGCGACGACCGGATAGTGTCCGCCGCCGTCTACCGGCTGGACTCCCGGGGCGAGGTCCAGGACCACTGGTACTCACCGGTCAACCCGCTGCGCGATCCCGGCCCGGTGTGGATCCACGGACTGACCAGCGCGATGCTCGCCGACGCCCCGCTCTTCCCGGACATCGCCGCCGAGCTCGCCGAACGGCTGGCCGGCCGGGTGCTCGTCGCGCACAACGCGGTCTTCGACTGGTCGATGCTGGCCCGTGAGTACGCGCGGGCGAAGTCCACCGCCCCCGTCGAACAGCGGCTGTGCACGATCGTGCTGGCCAAGGAGCTCCGGCTGCCGCTGGCCAACCACAAGCTGGAGTCGCTCGCCGCGCACTACGGCGTCGTCCAGCAGCGCGCCCACCACGCCCTGGACGACGCGCGGGTGCTCGCCGAGGCGTTCCGTCCCAGCCTGCACCTGGCGGCCGCGGCCGGCCTGCCGCTGCCGCTGCACGCCTGCCGGCCGCTCACCGAGTGGACCGAGGGCAGCGTGCCGGCGGCCCGCCCCGCGCCGGCCGGCGGGTCGTACGGCTCCTACCGCCCCAGCAGCTGGCGCCCGGCGCGCAAGCGGCCGTCCTGCCCGTACCCCAACCCGGGCCGGATGGCGCCCGAGGGCCCGCTCATGCAGGGGATGCGGGTGGCGTTCTCCGGTGACACCGGGATCGACCGCGAACTGCTGGAGGACCGCGCGACCGACGCCGGGCTGCATGTCGCGTCCAGCGTCAGCCGTCTCACCAGCCTGCTCGTCACCAACGACCCGGACTCCCCGACGAGCAAGGCCGCCAAGGCCCGCGCGTTCGGCACCCCCGTCATCGACGAGCGGCGCTTCGCGGAACTCCTCAAGGCGGTGACCCCGGCGCCCGGGGTACACGGCTGATCGAGTGGCGCGGCGGCGACGCGCCCGGCGACCTGTTGCCCGCCGCCCCCGCGCCGCGCAATCTGTGCCCCATGGCCCGATGTGAAGTGTGCGGAAACGACTACGTCATGAGCTTCGAGGTGCACGCCCAGGGTGCGGTGCACGTCTTCGACAGCTTCGAATGCGCCATCCACCGCATGGCGCCCATCTGTGAGCACTGCCGGGTGCAGGTCGTCGGCCACGGCGTCGAGGCCGACGGCCGCTGGTACTGCAGTGCGCACTGTGCCAAGGCCGAGGGCGTGCACGGCCTCGTCGACCGTGTCGGCTCCGTCCCGATCTCCTGATCCGTCCCCCACCGACCCCCTACCGGAGGGCGCCCCACGACCGAGTACGGTCGTGGGGTGTACCGCTTTCTGCTCTCCCGCCAGTGGGTGATCCTCACGCTGCTCGGCCTGGTCATGATTCCCACGATGATCAAGCTGGGCTACTGGCAGCTGCACCGTCACGAGCACCGGGTGGCCAACAACCACCTGATCAGTCAGAACGTCAAGGCCGCCGCCGTCCCGGTCGAGCGGCTGGCCGCGCCCGGCAAGGCCGTACCCCGCAAGGACCTGTACCGGTCGGTGAGCGCGACCGGTCACTACGACACCGCGCACGAGGTCGTCGCCCGCCAGCGCACCGCGGCCGACGGGCAGAAGAACGGGTACCACGTCATCACCCCGCTGGTGCTGGACGACGGCCGGGCGATCCTGGTGAACCGCGGCTGGATCGACGCCGACGGCGGGCTCACCGCACTGCCGAAGATCCCGGCCGCCGAGTCCGGCGAGATCACCGTCACCGGGCGGCTGCGCCCCGACGAGACGAGTTCCAGCACCGGGATCAGGAACAAGAGCGGGCTGCCGGACCGCATGATCATGCTCATCAACTCCACCGACCTGGCGAAGACCGGCCCGCGGCAGTTGCTCGGCGGCTATCTGGAGCTGGCCACCACCTCCCCCAAGCCCTCCGGCGCCCAGCCCGAACTGATCCCCGAGCCGGACGACTCCAGCATCGGCCCGCACATGGCGTACGCGATCCAGTGGTGGCTGTTCTCGGCGATGGTCCCGGTCGGCTGGGTCATCCTGGTGCGCCGCGAGCGCAAGGAGCGGGTCTCCGGGCAGGAGTCACAGAAGAGCGTTCCGGTCGCGGTGTAACGGCGTCCCCGGCACGCTACGAGCAGGAGTGTGGACGAAAGGCGGCCCCGTGCCAGGACTGATCGAGGACTACGCGCTCATCGGTGATCTGCAGACCGCGGCGCTGGTCGGCAAGGACGGCTCCATCGACTGGCTGTGCCTGCCGCGCTTCGACTCCGCCGCGTGCTTCGCGGCGCTGCTCGGGGACGAGGAGAACGGCCAGTGGCGGATCGCCCCGGCCGGCGCGGACCAGTGCACCCGGCGGGCGTACCGCGGCGACACCCTGGTGCTCGAGACGTTCTGGGAGACCGCCACCGGCATCGTCAAGGTCATCGACTTCATGCCGCAGCGCGACCGCGCCCCCGATGTCATGCGGATCGTTGAGGGCGTCTCCGGCACCGTGCAGATGCGCAGCGAGCTGCGGCTGCGCTTCGACTACGGCAGCATCGTGCCCTGGATGCGGCGCGCCGAGGGCCACCGCATCGCCGTCGCGGGGCCCGACTCGGTCTGGCTGCGCAGCTATCCGCCGCAGCTGCCGATGTACGGCAAGGACTTCTGCACCTACGCCGACTTCTCCGTCTCGGCGGGCGAGAGCGTCGCCTTCGTCCTCACCTGGCACCCGTCGCACGAGACCCGTCCGCGCCGGGTCGACCCGTACGATGCGCTGCCCCACGCCATCGAGGACTGGGAGAAGTGGTCGGCGCAGTGCACCTACGACGGCCCCTGGCGGGAGGCCGTGCTGCGCTCCCTCATCACCCTCAAGGCGCTGACGTACGCGCCGACCGGCGGTATCGCCGCGGCCGTCACCACCTCGCTGCCGGAGGAGATCGGCGGGGTGCGCAACTGGGACTACCGCTTCTGCTGGCTCCGCGACGCCACCCTGACACTCAACGCGATGGTCTCCAGCGGCTATCTCCAGGAGGCCGCGAAGTGGCGGGACTGGCTGCTGCGCGCGGTCGCCGGAGACCCCGCCGACCTGCAGATCATGTACGGGATCTCCGGTGAGCGGCGGCTGCCCGAGTACGAGGTGCCGTGGCTGAAGGGGTACGAGACGTCCGCCCCGGTCCGGATCGGCAACGCGGCGGCCGGGCAGCTGCAGCTCGACGTCTACGGCGAGGTGCTCGACTCGCTCCACCTGGCCCGGAACAGCGGACTCTCCGACGACAAGCACGCCTGGAGCCTGCAGCGCGCCCTGATGGACTTCCTGGAGTCCAACTGGCGCGAGCCGGACGAGGGCCTGTGGGAGGTCCGCGGGCCGCGCCGGCACTTCGTGCACTCCAAGGTGATGGCGTGGGTCGCCGCGGACCGCGCGGTCCGCACCCTGGAGGCGCAGCCGAAGCGCGGCGGCGACCTGGCCGGCTGGCGGGCCATGCGCGACCAGGTGCACCTGGAGGTGTGCAAGCGCGGCTACGACAACGAGCGCAGCACGTTCACCCAGTTCTACGGCTCCACCCAGCTCGACGCGGCGACGCTGCTCATCCCCCAGGTCGGCTTCCTGCCGCCCTCCGATCCGCGGGTGATCGGCACGGTCGACGCGGTGCGCAGGGAGCTGAACCACGGCGGCCTCGTCCGCCGCTACACCCTCGACGAGAAGGCCGTGGACGGCCTGCCGGGCGACGAGGGCGCCTTCCTGGCCTGCTCGTTCTGGCTGGCCGACGCGCTGCACACGACCGGCCGCGAGCGGGAGGCCCGCGAGCTGTTCGGGCACCTGCTGAGTCTGCGCAACGACGTCGGGCTGCTCGCCGAGGAGTGGGACCCGGTCTCCCGCCGCCAGCTCGGCAACTTCCCGCAGGCCTTCAGCCATATCGGGCTCGTCAACACCGCACTGAGCCTGTCCGGAGTCCGTAAGGGAGCATGAGCGCATGGATCTGGGACTGAAGGACCGGGTGTACGTCGTCACCGGCGCCACCCGCGGGCTGGGCATGGCGGCCGCCCGTGAGCTGGCGGCCGACGGCGCGAAGCTGGTCGTCTCCGGGCGCTCGCAGGAGTCGGCGGCCGCGGCGCTGGGCGGCCCGGGGAACACGATCGGGATGGCCGCCGACAACACCGGCGCGGACACCCCCGACCGGCTCATCGGCGCCGCCCGCGAGGAGTTCGGACGGCTGGACGGCGTACTGATCAGCGTCGGCGGCCCGGCCGTCGGCCTCTCCGAGACCATCACGGACGACCAGTGGCGGGACGCGTTCGAGACGGTCTTCCTCGGTGCGGTACGGCTCGCCCGGGCCGCCGCGGCGGCGCTCGGCGAGGGCGGCGTGATCGGCTTCGTGCTCTCCGGGTCGGTGTACGAGCCGATCCCCGGCCTGGCGGTCTCCAACGGGCTGCGGCCCGGGCTGGCCGGCTTCGCCAAGAACCTCGCCGATGAACTGGGCCCGCGCGGCATCCGCGTCGTGGGCCTGCTGCCCTCCCGGATCGACACCGAGCGGGTGGCGGAACTCGACGCCCTCAGCGGCGACGCGGCGGCCTCCCGCGCCCGGCACAGCGCCACCATCCCGCTGGGCCGCTACGGGACCCCGGAGGAGTTCGGCCGCGCCGCGGCCTTCCTGCTCTCCCCCGCCGCCTCGTATCTGACGGGCATCATGCTCCCGGTCGACGGCGGCGCCCGGCACGGCTTCTGACGTACGGCGTGCGGCGTACGGCGCCTGGGACGCCGGTCAGTTGACGCGGCTGGCGCGGTGCTTGACGGCGCGCAGCCGCGCCTCGGCCGGGAGATGGTCGAGGCCCGCCGAGCCGCCGGCGCGTTGCAGGATCTCGGTGTCCAGCCGGGAGACGACGGTGTCCGGGGCCGCGTGCGGCGCCAGGGCGAGGGTGAGGCGCGCGCGGGGCGCGGAGCGCTTGCCGGTCAGGACGGCGCCGGCCCGGTCCACACCGTCCAGTGCCTCGGTCTCGGTGACCAGGATGTCCTCCAGGGCCCGGCCGCGCAGCACGGCGTCCTGGCCGTCGCGGCTGTCGATGCGCAGCTGGCGCAGCCGGTGGCTGCGGAACTGGGCCAGGAACCACCACAGGGCCGTCAGCACCAGCACGCCCAGGACGGCCAGGACGGTGGGCCACCACCAGCCGTCGCCGCGGTAGCGGGTGCGGTCGCGGGCCGTGAGGAGCACGTCCTCGGGGCCGTCGAACGGCCACCAGCCCGGCAGGGTGAATCCCCAGCGGCGCTGCAGGTCCAGGCTGCCGACCAGCACCGCGAGGCCGGCGATCAGCAGGAGCAGGCCGGTCAGTGCCAGCAGGGTCCGGTTGAGGGAACTGCGCATCGGCGGATCAGCCCTTCTGGGCGCGCTGGACGTGGACGCCCAGGCTGGGCGGGCGGGCCAGCCCGAGTTGGACGACGCCCTCGGCCAGGGCGGCGTCCAGGTCGGCCCGTACTTCGTCCAGGTCACGGAAGTGGGACGCGGCGCGGGCGGTGACATGGCGGCGGCCGACGCGGACCCGGACGGTGTGCACGCCGGAGACCTCCATCGCCCGGTCGCGCAGCGTGAGTTCGGCGGCGTGCCGGTCCAGCCCCGCGCGCACCCCGGTGACACTGCGCCGCATCGGCAGGATGTCGCGCAGGCCGGGGGTGACGGCCAGGACGATCAGCCACAGACCGATCACCACGGCCGCCGCGGCGGCGGTGATGACGAGCACGTTGTCCAGCGGCCGGGTGGCCAGTTCACGGGCCAGCCGTGGCCGCCAGCTCATCGCGGCGCGGTCGGTGCGGACCGCGGCGATGTCGTAGAGCAGGATCCCGGCGGCCCCCAGCACCACCAGCGCGGTCAGCGCCGACGGCACCCGGCGCTCCGACCAGAACCGGCCAGCGCGGCCGGCCGGCGGTTCGGCGGGGCGCTCGGCGGCGGACCCGCCGGATCCGTCGGGCTCGTCCGGTTCGTAGGGCCCGACGACCGGCAGCTGCCGTGTCGTGCCCTCGGGTTCGGGTTCCGCACCGGTCCCGGTCACCGCACCCTCCCCTCGCTCTGTTGCCGCGCCGTCGCGGAGTGCAGCCGCTCGATCTCGACGGCGACCTCAGGTACCTCCATACC
Organism: Streptomyces sp. SID13666; assembly: GCF_010548325.1. Lineage (NCBI taxonomy): Bacteria > Bacillati > Actinomycetota > Actinomycetes > Kitasatosporales > Streptomycetaceae > Streptomyces > Streptomyces sp. SID13666. The sequence continues at coordinate 12,397 of NZ_JAAGLX010000019.1, forward strand.
CGTCAGTGACGTCACCCGGTCCGCGACATGGCGGCGCACCGAGCCGCAGACCGCACCGAGGTCACCCGGATAGCCCAGTTCCACCGACAACCGCACCCGGGCGGTCTCCTTGCGCACCGAGACCGACGCGTGCGGCGTACGGTCCGGCGGCACGAGCCCGGACTCCGGGATGTCCGCGAGCACCTCGGACGCGGCCCGCGCGGCGATCTTCGCCACCACCCGGTCCGCGATCCTGAGCGCGCCCCGCTCCGCGGCCGGCAGGGTGACCGGGGCCGCAGCGGCCATCACCGCCGCCGGTCGCGGCTGCGGAAGAACTCTCCGGGCTCCAGATCGCCGTCCACGAACTTCCCGGCCACGAACCCGACCGCGCCGAGCGCGGCCACCAGCAGGAACGCGCCGAACCCGCCGAAGTACCCGGCGAATCCGAGCGCCATGCCCACGATCAGTCCGACCAGCGACATTCTCATCGTCCGCTCACCGTCCTCGCCTCACCGCTGTCGCCGGCACCGCCGGCCGCCGTCCCACCCGTCCACCCGGTCGTCACTGGACCCTCTGCTCCCGGTCGTCCTCGTCGTCCTCGTCCGGCAGCTTCACGTCGCCGACCGCGACATTGACCTCGACGACCTCGAGACCGGTCATGCGCTCGACCGCGGCGATCACGTTCTCCCGCACCGCGCGGGCCACCTCGACGATGGACACCCCGTACTCGACGACGATGTCCAGGTCGAGCGCGGTCTGCACCTCGCCGACCTCCGCCTTCACCCCACGGGTGACGGACTTGCTGCCGGGCACCCGGTCACGCACGGCGCCGAAGGTGCGGGCGAAGCCGCTGCCCATCGCGTGCACACCCAGCACATCACGGGCCGCCAGCCCGGCGATCTTCTCGACCACTCCGTCCGCGATGGTGGTCCGGCCGCGGGTCGCGGGGTCGCCCAGCGGCGCCCGCCGGCCGGGCGTCCCGGCACCCCCGCTCGTGCCCTTCTCCAATGTCCTGCCCTCGCCCACGGAATCGGGGCCCTCCGGCTCGGACAGGTTGCGCTGTGCCGCCTCGGTCATGGCGAGTCGTCCCTTCGTCTGGGCTGCTCCATGCACCACACTATGTGCGCATGCCCTGCCGCGCCGTGGAGATGCGGTCAGGAAGCGTGGAGCGGGCCGCCGTTCGGGTGGCGCGCGGCGAAGGAGGCGGAGACCGGTGGCTGTGGACCGTTTGGCCCGTGCGGTACGGGAGCAGATCGCGTTCGGGCGCGTGCTGCCGCTCGGCGGGGCGGGAGACGGTGTCTGGATCACCGAGAACGCGGCGGCCGACGCGCTGCGCGGGGCGGTGAACGGGCTCACCGGCGTCCGGGTCGGCACTCTGCGCATCGGCCCGGAGCCGGTCCGGGTGCCGCGTCAGGAAGCAGAACCGACGACGGAGCCGGCGACGGATGCGAATAATCTGCCGCTCGTACCGCCGAGTGCGGTGCCGTACGGCCCGCTGTGCGTGGCCGCGGCCTTCGAGGCCGCCATCGACCGGCCGCTGCCCGCCACCGCGGATCAGTTGCGGACCGCGCTGTGGAGTGCGGCCCACGATCTGCTGGGGCTGGCCGTCACCTCGGTGGACCTCGATGTCACGGGCCTGATCGATCCCCAGGCCGGACCTGCTCCCCTGGCCGCCGTCGAGGGCCCGGCCGGTGCGACGGGCCAGGATCTGACGGAGGCCGGGCCGCCGCCCGCCGGCAACGGGGTGGTCGCCGCGGCGCTCCTGGTGCCGGGTGTCGCCCGGGTGACGTCACGGCTCGGCGGCTTCGCGTCCGGGATCCGCACGGCCGACGGCGGCGATCCGCCGGCCCGGGAGGTCCGGGTGCAGATCGCGGTCATGCCCGGCCACCGCGCGCTGGATGTGGCCCGCGCCGTGGCCGCGGCGGTCACCGAGGCCGCCGAGCCAGGTGCCCCGGGCCCTGTGACGACGGCGGTCGTGGTCACCGCCATCGGGTGACCACGACCGGACATCGACCGGACGCCGATCGAACGGGGCTGCCGGGCGGAGTTACTCGCCGACGCCGGCGAGGTCGCGCAGCCGGCGGGCCTGGGCGGCGCGCTCGGCGGGGCGCTGCTCCTCGTAGTGGCGGTCGACGGCGCCCCGCAGCAGGGCCTTGGTCTCGATGACGGCGTCACGCGGCGCGGCGAGCAGCGCCCCGGCGAGGTCCTGGACCGTGGCGTCCAGTTCGGCGACCGGGACGACCAGGTTGGCGAGGCCGAGGCGCTCGGCCTCCGACCCGTGCACGAACCGCCCGGTGGCGCAGATCTCCAGGGCCCGCGCATAGCCGACGAGGTCGACCAGCGGCTTGGTGCCACCGAGGTCGGGCACCAGTCCGAGGCTGGTCTCGCGCATGGCGAACTGCGCGTCGTCCGCGCACACCCGCAGATCGCAGGCGAGAGCGAGCTGGAAGCCCGCACCGATCGCATGGCCCTGTACGGCGGCGATGGTCACGATGTCGCTGCGCCGCCACCAGGTGAACGCGTCCTGGTACTCGGCGATCGTCGCGTCGAGCTTCTTGTCGGAACCGCGCGCGAGGTCGATGAACGACGGCTCGCCGTCGAAGCCCTCGGGCGTGAAGGCCTGCCGGTCGAGCCCCGCGGAGAAGGACTGGCCTTCGCCGCGGAGCACGACAACGCGCACGCTGCCCGGCAGGAGCCGGCCTGCTTCGACCAGGGCCCGCCACAGGGCGGGCGACTGGGCATTGCGTTTGGCCGGATTGCACAGTGTGACGGTCGCGACGGAGTCGTCGGCGGTGAGCCGCACTCCGTCACGCTCGAGCAGCACGGTGGGGTCGGGCATCGGGCACCTCCGAGCGAACCGCGGAATTGATTACCGAAGAGTAACCACGGGGTCGACACAGTCGTCGACCGGGTGGGCACGCTGGGGAATCCGGGTCGTGGGAGATGCCCTGCCCGTCAGGCCGTAGCGGCCTTCGACTTACCTCGTGTTGCACCGCCGCGACCGCGCAAGGTCACGCCGGACTCGCTGAGCATCCGGTGCACGAATCCATAGGAGCGGCCGGTTTCTTCGGCCAACGCCCGGATGCTCGCACCGGAGTCGTACTTCTTCTTCAGGTCTGCCGCGAGCTTCTCGCGCGCGGCGCCGGTTACCCGGCTGCCCTTCTTCAGAGTCTCGGCCACCCGTGCCTCCTCTAGGGAAGTGCGCTCTGGACTCTCATGATCACCCCTAGGCGCCTTCCTGGCCACCCATTCGGCAAGGTCCGTACGACAACATTTGAACCGGGGACCTTTTTCCGGCGGCCGGGTGGCGCACGAAGATCCCCGATTTCGTCCGGCGCTTTCCGGACAGTTGTCCGGGCGCCGCGAAAAGCGGCAGGTCATCCATGGTCGGTAAGGAGTTTCCCGACGTCACGCCACTGATCGACTCAGGGCGGCGGTCATACCGCGCCACCGGGTGGCGCGGTATGAGCTCGTCTCACACAGATGATGGATCACCCGTAGGCCGAATGATCCACTGCGAAGTGATCAGGCGGGTCGGCCGGACGGGCCGGCGGGTCGGGGCGGCGCGGCGGTCAGGCCAGCGAGACCAGATCCGCGTAGTCCTCGCCCCACAGGTCCTCGACACCGTCGGGCAGCAGGATGATCTTCTCGGGGGCCAGTGCGTGCACCGCGCCCTCGTCGTGCGTCACCAGGACGACGGCGCCACTGAAGGTGTGCAGCGCGCCGAGGATCTCCTCGCGGCTGGCCGGGTCGAGGTTGTTGGTGGGCTCGTCGAGCAGCAGCACGTTGGCGCTGGAGACCACCAGCGAGGCGAGCGCCAGCCGGGTCTTCTCACCGCCCGACAGGACGCCGGCCGGCTTGTTGACGTCGTCGCCGGAGAACAGGAACGAGCCGAGGATCTTGCGGATCTCGACCAGGTCGGTGTCCGGGGCGGCCGAGCGCATGTTCTCCAGGACCGTGCGCTCCGGGTCCAGGGTCTCGTGCTCCTGGGCGTAGTAGCCGAGCTTGAGGCCGTGGCCCGGCTCGACCTTCCCGGTGTCGGGCGTCTCGACGCCCGCCAGCAGGCGCAGCAGCGTGGTCTTGCCGGCGCCGTTGAGGCCGAGGATGACGACCCGGGAGCCGCGGTCGATGGCCAGGTCGACGTCGGTGAAGATCTCCAGCGAGCCGTACGACTTGGAGAGCCCGGTCGCCATCAGCGGGGTCTTGCCGCAGGGCGCGGGGTCCGGGAAGCGGAGCTTGGCGACCTTGTCCGAGACGCGGACGGCGTCGAGGCCCGCCAGCAGCCGGTCCGCGCGCTTGGCCATGTTCTGCGCGGCGACCGTCTTGGTGGCCTTGGCGCGCATCTTGTCGGCCTGCGAGTTGAGCGACGCGGCCTTCTTCTCGGCGTTGCTGCGCTCGCGCTTGCGGCGCTTCTCGTCGGCCTCGCGCTGGGCCTGGTAGAGCTTCCAGCCCATGTTGTAGACGTCGATCTGGGTGCGGTTGGCGTCCAGGTAGAAGACCTTGTTGACGACCGTCTCCACGAGCTGGATGTCGTGGGAGATCACGATGAAGCCGCCGCGGTACGTCTTGAGGTAGTCGCGCAGCCAGACGATGGAGTCCGCGTCCAGGTGGTTCGTCGGCTCGTCGAGCAGCAGGGTGTCGGCGTCGGAGAACAGGATCCGGGCCAGCTCCACCCGGCGGCGCTGGCCGCCGGACAGGGTGGACAGCGGCTGGCCGAGCACCCGGTCGGGCAGTCCGAGGGCGGCGGCGATGGTGGACGCCTCGGCCTCGGCCGCGTAGCCGCCCTTGGTGAGGAACTCGGTCTCCAGGTTGGAGTACTTCCGCATCGCCTTCTCGCGGGTGGCGCCCTTGCCGTTCGCCATCCGCTCCTCGTTCTCCCGCATCTTGCGCAGGACGGAGTCCAGGTCGCGGGCGGAGAGGATGCGGTCGCGGGCGAGGGTCTCCAGGTCGCCGGTGCGCGGGTCCTGCGGGAGGTAGCCGACCTCGCCGGACCGGGTCACGGTGCCGCCGGCGGGCTGGCCCTCACCGGCGAGGACCTTGGTGAGGGTGGTCTTGCCGGCGCCGTTGCGGCCGACGAGGCCGATGCGGTCGCCCTTGGCGATACGGAAGGAAGCGGACTCGATGAGGATGCGGGCTCCAGCACGCAGCTCGAGGCCAGTGGCAGTAATCACGGGAAAAGCTCCAGGGCATGGCGAACGACAGAAAGGGGCGCGGGGGAGGTCGTACGCCGCCGGCTAATGAACGAGAGGGACTGCCATACAGGCCAGTCTACCGGGGTGTGGCAAGCCGGTTGTTGCCCAGGGGAGTGCGATGAGGTGCTACGCGCCCGAGGCCGTCGACCGCGATCAGCTGACCCGTCCAGGCCGTGTGCGGATCCGCGCACGGCTGGGCGACGACGACCGCGGAGCTCCTGGGAACCACGCGGGAGGGCGGCCGGGCGACACGGGCGGGCCGGGGCGGGCTTCGCCCGTTCGGTCCTGGGGCGCCGGGGTGGGGCAAATCACCCATACTCGTCGTATGCAGTTCGACGACAACGCGAAACTGGACACGTCACAGGTGCAGGACCAGCGCGGTGGCGGCTCGTCCGGCGGCGGACCGTTCGGTGGTGGCGCTCCCAGCGGCAAAGTGGTCGGCGGCGGCATCGTCGGCCTGATCGTGGTCGTCATCGGGATCGTCCTGGGCATCAGCCCCAACCAGATGGGCCTGTCCGGCAGCGCCACGGACACCGCGCCGCGCACCGGCGCGGCCGCCGATCTGGCGCAGACCTGCGCGACCGGCCGGGACGCCAACACCCAGGGGCAGTGCCGGATCGTCGCGGTGGTCAACAGCGTCCAGGCGTACTGGACGAACGAGTTCCGGCAGCGTGGCGGCACCTATCAGCCGGCGCCGACCGTCTTCTTCGACCGGCCGATGCGCACCGGCTGCGGCGTCGCCGATCCGCGGACCGGACCGTTCTACTGCCCCGTCGACCGCAAGGTCTACATCGACCTGAACTTCTTCGCCACGCTGCAGAGCCAGTTCGGCGCCGAGGGCGGGCCGTTCGCGGAGAGCTACGTCGTCGCCCACGAGTACGGGCACCATGTGCAGAACCTGCTGGGGACGCTGCGCGCCGCCCAGGACGGGCGCACCGGGGCCACCAGCAAGTCGGTACGGGTCGAGCTGCAGGCGGACTGCTACGCGGGCCTGTGGTCGAAGAACGCCACCATGACCATCAACCCGGCCACCGGCAGACCGCTGATCACCGCCGTGACGGCGGACGACATCGCCCGCGGCCTGGACGCGGCGGCCGCGGTCGGCGACGACGCGATCCAGTCCCGCGCGCAGGGTCGGGTGACCCCGGACAACTGGACACACGGCTCGTCGGCGCAGCGCCAGCAGTGGTTCACCACCGGTCTGCAGACCGGTGACCCGGCGCGCTGCGACACGTTCGGATAGCCCCTCAGCAGGGAGGGACGGCGACGGCCCGGCGGGTGTTCCCGCCGGGCCGTCGCCGATCGTCGTCGTCCCCGGTGCCCGAGCGGTCAGACGCCGCCGGTGTGCACCTGGAAGGCGGCCCGGCGGACAGCCTTGGCGACCGCGGGGTCCGGGTGCGCGGCGGCCAGCGCCACGAGCACCTGGACGGTACGGGGGTGCCCCGCGCCGCGGATCTCCACCAGGAGCGACCGCACCGAGCCCTCCACCGCCGCGTCGAGATGGCTGACCAGCAGCTGCCCCTCGCCGTGGTCGGCGACGGCCGCGGCGGTGTCCACCCACAGCCAGGCGGTCTCCTCGCGGGTCAGCAGCCCCGCGACGGCCTCGGGGTCACCGCCGTCCTGCTCGGCCAGCCACAGCAGCGCGTACGGGCGCAGCGTCGGCTCCTCGGAGGAGGCGCGGACGGCGGGCTCGGCGGGCGCGCCGACCACCCGGAGCGCCTCGAAGGCCAGACCGCGCAGCAGCGCGTCCTCACCTCGGGCGGTCTCCAGCAGTTCGGCGACGGCCAGGCCGACGGGCCGGGCGGCGAGCCAGGCGCGGTACTCGGCGCGGGCCGGGCCCGGGGAGAGCCGAGCGCAGGCGCGCAGCATCTTCTCCGCGGACTGCTCGATATGGCCGGCCGGGCCCTGGGCGGCCACACAGATCTGTTCCAGCTTGACCCAGACCGCCCAGTTGCCGAGCGGGGTGAGCGCGGCCTCCTGGGTGTCGGAGCAGGCGTCGCGCGGATACAGCGCCCCGACCCCGGCGACCGCGTCGAGCACCCAGTTCAGGAGCGCGGGCAACGGGTCGTGGGCGCCGTCGGCGGGCGGCTCGTGCCGTTCGGTCCGCAGTTCCGCGACCCGTTGGCGCAGCAGGTCCAGCAGGGTGTCGACCGGTACCGGGCCCGAGGAGAGGTGCAGGAAGGACAGCAGCTGGGGGGTGGCCTCGACGACCTCGGCCACCAGCGAGGGATCCGCCTCGGCGGGGTCGCCGGGCGGATGCGCGAGGGACCAGGCGTCGAAGAGCGCGACCCAGCCGCGCAGCACCGCGGTGTTGTCGCGGTCCCAGGCGCGCAGCCGCCAGCCGGGGCGGGCGGCGCCCTGATGGAGTTCGATCAGGCCCGCGAGCCGGGCCCGGTCCCAGCCGGACCGGATCTGCCGTTCCGTCAACTCCAGCGCGGCGGCTGCCTGCTGGACGTCGGCGTCCGGAAGTATCCCGGTCGGACCTGCGGTACCGGGTCCCGCTTCGGCCCACCGCGCGAGGCGGACCGTGTCGGCGAGTTCGGCGCGCGCCTGGCGGGCGAGCTCGGACAGCGCGGGGGTGCCCTCGGGCGGCCGCGGCGGGCGGGAGCGCCGCGCTGTCGCCGTGGGGCGGGCGGCGGAGCCCCCCACCGCGAAGGCCAGGGAGGGTCGTCGGGGGACAAGGCGGAGCGGCGTGTCTCGCGAAGTACGGGACGTCACTGGAGCAGTGTCCCGGGTGAGGCCCCAGAATCCCAAACGCGCTCCGGGGCGGCGCCCCTCACGCTGCGCTCCCGGCTCCGTGCCGAGCGCTACATCAGAGGCGTCAGGAAGCGTCGCAGGGCCTCTTCGTACGACGCCGGGTCGACGTTCCACATAGCGCTGTGGGAGGCGCCGGGGACGGTGTGGAGCGTGACCAGATCCGGTCGCCTCGCAGCGAGTTGGCGCGATCCTGACCAGGACGAGAGGGTGTCGTCCGGGCCGTGCACGACCAGTGCGGGAACGCTCAGCCGGGCGGGGTCCGCGGCGTCCGCGATGCGTTCCGCATGCAGCCCGGTGCGGCCCTCCGCGGCGCGCACCCCGAGCGGTACGAGCGCTCCCGGCACGCCGTGGGAAAACGCCGCGGCGCGCACGGTCGATTTCCAGTCCAGGACGGGTGAATCGAGGATCAGCCCGCTGATCCGGCCCCGGAGCGCCGAGTGGTCGGCGGCCCGCAGCGCCATCGTGGCGCCCGTCGACCACCCGTAGAGGACGAACCGCTCGGCGCCGTACTCCGCGGCGTACTTCATCGCCGCGTCGAGGTCGCGCCATTCGGTGTCGCCGAGGTGTCCGAGGCCGTCCGGTGAGGGCGGGGCGCCGGGATCGTTGCGGTAGGCGAGGTCGAGCACCGGGAAACGGTGGCCGTGCAGGGCCGGCAGGACGTTGAGCGGAAGTTCACGGGTCGCGCCGAGGCCGTGCACGGTGATCACCCACGTCGAGCGGGCCCCGGGCACGAACCAGGCGGGCAGGGGACCGAGTTCGCCGGGCACCAGCACCTCGGCGTAGTCCAGACCGAGGGCGCTGCGCGGGTCGCCCGCGTGGACCTGGGCCGTCATCCGGACCATGGTGCCGGGGTCGAGGGCGCCGCTGTAGACGCGGTCCAGGCGCCGGGCCACCGTGTCCGGTGTCGTCCACAGCACCTCGCCGACCGCGGCGTGCAGGCCGTCGCCGGACAGCCCGTAGACGCCCGGCCGCAGGGAGGCCAGGGCGCGGGTCATGCTGACCTGGCCGGGCGCGGTGGCGTGGACGGTGACCCGCTCGTCCGGTTCCGGGCCGTCGGTGGACGGTTTGAGGGCGAGGTCGGACACGTACCGTCCGGCCGCCACAGCGGCCGCGCCGGCACCGAGCACGGTGGTGGCGGCCACGGCCGCCACGGTTCGTATACGCATCGGTTCCAGTGTCGGCGGGGCGGCGCGATGCGGCCAGTGGACAGCGGCCGGCCGGGTCACCGGCGGTTCCGGCCGGGCGGTGTCAGCCGGGCTGGCCGTAGCCGCGCAGCCGCCCGCCCGCGTCGTCCAGCTCGGCGTCCGACAGCAGGGCGGGGGTCAGTCCGGGGACCGAGCGGGCGGTGAGCCAGACCTGGCACATCCACTCCAGCTGCGCCGTACGGTCGTACGCTTGATCGAGTGTGGCGCCGTACACGAGCGTGCCGTGGTTGCGCATCAGGCACGCGCTGCGGTCGCGCAGTGCCCGCAGCACCTGCGCGGCCAGTTCGTCCGTGCCGTAAGGGGCGTAGTCCGCGACCCGGATCCGGCCGCCCATCGCGGCCGCCATGTAGTGGATCGCCGGAAGTTCGTCCACCAGGGTCGAGACGGCCGTGGCGTGCACCGCGTGGGTGTGCACGATGGCCCGCGCACCCGTGCCGCGGTAGACGGCCAGGTGCATCGGCAGCTCGCTGGTGGGGCGCAGCCGTCCGGCGACCTGCCGGCCGTCCAGATCGACGGCGACCGCGTCGACGGGGCCGAGCCGGTCGTACGGGACGCCGGTCGGCGTCACCAGCACCAGATCGCCCACCCGGACCGAGACATTGCCGGACGTACCGACCACCAGGCCGTCCGTGACACTGCGCCGGGCCGTGGCGACCAGCTCCGACCAGGCTTTCTCCATGGCATCGCGCATCCGTCGATCCTTACAGGTTGGGCGTTGCCGCGTCCTCGCGGGGCGCAGTACCGTCCCGCACACCACCGGCCGCACACCACGGCCCACCGGATCGCATCACGGATTGCAGGGGCATCATGACCACCGTCAACGGCGGCATCTCCTTCTGGTACTCGCAGACCGGCGTACCCGTGCCGCGCGAGCCACTGCCGGGTGACACGACCGCGGACGTCTGCATCGTCGGTGGCGGCTACACGGGCCTGTGGACCGCCTACTACCTCAAGAAGGCCGTGCCGTTCCTGCGGATCACGGTGCTGGAGCAGAAGTTCTGCGGCTACGGGGCGTCGGGGCGCAACGGCGGCTGGCTGTACAACGGCATCGCGGGCCGCGACCGGTACGCGAAGCTGCACGGCCATGAGGCCGCGGTCGCGCTGCAGCACGCGATGAACGAGACGGTCGACGAGGTGGTGCGGATCGCCGCCGAGGAGGGCATCGACGCCGACATCGTCAAGGGCGGGGTGCTGGAGGTCGCGCACTCCCCCGCGCAGCTCGCCCGGCTGAAGGCGTTCCACGCGGCGGAGGTGGCCTTCGGCGAGAAGGACCGGCTGCTGCTGGGCGCGGGCGAGTCCGCGGAGCGGATCCGGGTCGCCGGGACCTCCGGCGGCACCTGGACGCCGCACGGCGCCCGTATACATCCGGTGAAGCTTCTGCAGGGGCTGGCGAAGGCCGTCGAGGCGCTGGGCGTGGTGATCCACGAGTCCACCACGGTGACCGAGATCAAGCCGAAACACGCGATCACCCCGTACGGAACGGTGCGCGCCCCGTACGTGCTGCGCTGCACGGAGGGCTTCACGGCCTCGCTCAAGGGGCAGAAGCGGTCCTGGCTGCCGATGAACTCCTCGATGATCGCCACCGAGCCGCTGCCGCGGCAGGTGTGGGACACCGTCGGCTGGGAGGGCCGCGAGACGCTCGGCGACATGGCGCACGCGTACATGTACGCGCAGCGCACGGCCGACGACCGGATCGCGCTGGGCGGCCGCGGGGTGCCGTACCGCTTCGGTTCGCGGACGGACAACGACGGGCGGACGCAGCCGGCCACGGTCGAGGCGCTGCGCGAGATCCTGGTCCGCTTCTTCCCCGCTACCGCCGGGGTGGCGATCGAACATGCCTGGTCAGGGGTGCTGGGCGTGCCGCGCGACTGGTGTGCCAGCGTGGAGCTGGACCGGGCCACCGGGCTCGGCTGGGCGGGCGGCTACGTCGGCAGCGGCGTCGCGACGGCGAACCTGGCGGCGCGCACGCTGCGTGATCTGGTGCAGCTGGACTCGGGTCAGGGGCACGGCACCGAACTGACCGCGCTGCCCTGGGTGGGCCACCGGGTGCGGCGCTGGGAGCCTGAGCCGTTCCGCTGGATCGGGGTGCACGGAATGTACGCGGCCTACCGCGGCGCGGACCGCCGTGAGCTGTCCGGGCGCAGCAGCGAAACGGACCCGGTGGCACGCGTCGCGGACCGGATCTCCGGGCGGCACTGAAATGAATTCCGGGGGGCGGTGCCGGGCCGGGTCCCCGGCGGCAGCGCAGTCGCCCCAACACCCGGCATGGCCTGAAGAATCCGGTCCGCGGGCACCGGCACCATGCGGCCGCCGCCAGTTAACCTTCCGTTCACTCAGGCTCCGTACGGTCGCCACCGCCACTGTCCGATCAAACGATTGCCTGGGTAAATGGAACACATCACGCTCCTGATCGGAATCGTGATCGTGACCGCTCTCGTGTTTGATTTCACGAACGGTTTCCACGACACCGCCAACGCGATGGCCACCACCATCTCCACCGGCGCGCTCAAGCCCAAGACGGCGGTGGCCATGTCCGCCGTGCTGAACCTCCTCGGCGCCTTCCTGTCCGTGGAAGTCGCCAAGACCATCTCCGGCGGCATCATCGACGAGAGCGCGGGGATCCGACCGGAAGTCATCTTCGCGGGTCTGGTCGGCGCCATCGTCTGGAACATGCTGACCTGGCTGGCCGGGCTCCCGTCCAGCTCCTCCCACGCACTGTTCGGCGGCCTCATCGGCGCGACCCTGGTCTCCGTCGGCGCCCATGGCGTCAACGGCGACAAGGTCGTCATGAAGGTCCTGATCCCGGCGCTCGCCGCCCCGGTCGTCGCGGGCCTGGCGGCGATGCTCGCCACCAAGCTCACCTACCGGATCGGCCGCAACAGCGACCCGAAGGCAACCGCCAAGGGCTACCGGGCCGGGCAGATCGCCTCGGCCGGCCTGGTCTCGCTCGCGCACGGCACCAACGACGCACAGAAGACGATGGGCGTCATCACCCTCGCGCTGATCACCGGCGGAGTCGTCGCCCCGCACGCCGACCCGCCGATGTGGGTCATCGTCTCGGCCGGCACCGCCATCGCGCTCGGCACCTACCTCGGCGGCTGGCGCATCATCCGCACGATGGGCAAGGGCCTCACCGACATCGAGGCACCGCAGGGCTTCGCCGCCCAGACCGGCGCCGCGGCCACCATCCTGGCCTCCTCGCACCTCGGCTTCGCGCTCTCCACCACCCAGGTCTGCTCGGGCTCCGTGATGGGCTCCGGTGTCGGCCGCAAGGGCGCGGTGGTCCGCTGGAGCACCGCGGGCCGCATGGTCGCCGCGTGGGGCCTGACGCTGCCCGCCGCCGGCCTGGTGGCCGCAGGGGCCGCACTGCTGGCCGACCAGGGCACGTGGGGCATCGCCGGGGTCGCCGTCCTGGCGCTCGCCGCCTGCACCGTGATCTGGCTCGCCTCGCGCCGCAAGCCGATCGACCACAGCAACGTCAACGAGCTCCCGGTCGAGTCGCAGGGTGCGGTCACCGCCGCCATCGCGGCCGTCAGCCCGCCGCCCGCCGGACCGGTCGCCCCGCTCGCCGCGACCATCCCGGCTCCCGCGGCCGTCGCCTCCCCCGCCGACGCCGCACCGGCCACGGCCTGATCCCGGCCCGGAAGGAATCAGCACCATGCAGATCGACTGGCAGGCCCTCGGTACCGTCCTCGGCGTCACCCTCGCGGTGACCATCGGGCTGGTGGGCGTCTTCACCCTCGGCATCGTCGGACTCGCCAAGCGCGAGTCCGGCACGGACGGAGCGGCCGTCTCCGGCGGTTCCGCCGTCCTGACCCGGACCGGCGCCTACGCGTGCTTCGCGCTCTGCGCGGCGGCGGTGGCGTACGGCATCTTCCTGATCGTCGCCTGATCCTCTGCGACGCACGGCGCGCCGACGGCGCAGGCCCGCATCCGCGAACCCGCGGGTGTGGGCCTTCGCACATCTTCCGTCGCAGGTCAACAGCGAGTTGACGGGGTTCGCGGCACGTGGTGGACTGCCCGGTGCCATACGGCGGTAGGAGAGGAAGTCCGGTGTGAATCCGGCGCGGTCCCGCCACTGTCACCGGGGAGTGCACCCCAACCCGAACGTCAGGCCAGAGCGATCGGCCGGACGGTCCGGGGTGCGCGGATCCGGGAGCCAGGAGACTCTCAACCGCCGGTCACGTCGAACCAGGGCGCGGACCCTGAGTGAGGACTCCTGCCATGCCCGGCCGCCGTCGTACTCCACCGGATCCCCAGGCCCTGTCCCGTCGAGGCGTGACGGCGGGCTGACGCCGTGCGAGCCGGACACGCCTTCGCGTGCGGCGCCGCCCTCGGCCATCTCGGCGACCTGATCGCGGGCGATCCACGCCGCGGCCACCCGGTCGCCGTGTTCGGCCGCGCCGCGGCCGCCGCCGAACGCCGGCTGTGGCGCGACCACCGCGGCCACGGCGCGCTGTACACCGCGCTGTGCGGGGGCGGCGCGACCGCCGCCGCCGCGCTGGCCGCACGGACCGTCCGTTCCTCCCCCACCGCCACCGTCGCCCTGACCGCGGCCGCCACCTGGTCGGTGCTGGGCGGCACCTCGCTGGGCCGTGAAGCGCTGGCCGTCGCCGCGGCGCTGGAGGCGGGCGACCTCGCAGCGGCCCGTGAACGGCTGCCGAACCTGTGCGGCCGCGACCCGCAGGCCCTGGACGCCGCGCAGATCGCACGGGCCGTCGTGGAATCCGTGGCCGAGAACACCTCGGACGCGGTCGTCGGCGCCCTGGTGTGGGGCGCGGCCGCCGGTGTCCCGGGGCTCGTCGGCTTCCGCGCCGTCAACACCCTGGACGCGATGGCCGGCCACACGTCGCCGCGCTACCGCCGGTTCGGCTGGGCCTCCGCCCGCCTCGACGACGTCGCCGGCTGGCCCGGCGCCCGGCTGACCGCCGTCCTCGCCACGCTCGCGGGACCCGATCCGCGCGGCGCGCTGCGCGCCTGGCGCCGTGACGCCGCAGGCCACCCCAGCCCCAACGCCGGCCCGGTGGAAGCCTCCTTCGCGGGCGCGCTGGGCGTCCGGCTCGGCGGCACCCTCGCCTACGCCGGCCGCGTGGAGCACCGCGCCGTGCTGGGCGCCGGCAACCGGCCGCCCGAGGTCGCCGACATCGCCCGCGCCGTACGGCTCTCGCGCCGCGTCGGCGTGCTGGCGCTGGCGGTCTGCGCCGGCGGGCGGCTGGCCGTCACCGCGCTGTCGGCATCCACCGAGAAGGGAACCCGATGAGCAGTACGCGCGGCGCGAGCCGCACCGGCGGAGGGCTGTTGGTCGCCGGGACCACGTCCGACGCGGGCAAGAGCGTCGTCACGGCGGGCATCTGCCGCTGGCTGGTCCGGCAGGGTGTGAAGGTCGCGCCCTTCAAGGCGCAGAACATGTCGCTGAACTCGTTCGTGACGCGCGAGGGCGCGGAGATCGGGCGGGCGCAGGCCATGCAGGCGCAGGCGGCGCGGGTCGAGCCGACGGCGCTGATGAACCCGGTGCTGCTCAAGCCCGGCAGCGACAGCAGCAGCCAGGTGGTGCTGCTCGGCAAGCCGGTGGGAGAGATGAGCGCCCGCGGTTACCACGGTGGGAAACAGTCCACGCTGCTCCCCGTCGTGGTGGAGTGCCTGGCCGAACTGCGGGGCACGTATGACGCGGTGATCTGTGAAGGGGCGGGCAGTCCGGCCGAGATCAACCTGCGGCACAACGACATCGTGAACATGGGCCTGGCCCGCGCGGCACGGCTGCCGGTCGTGGTGGTCGGCGACATCGACCGGGGCGGCGTCTTCGCCTCGTTCTTCGGCACGACGGCGCTGCTCAGCCCCGAGGACCAGGAACTGGTCTGCGGCTACCTCGTCAACAAGTTCCGCGGCGACGTCTCGCTGCTGGAGCCGGGCCTGGACATGCTGCGCGGGCTGACCGGCCGGTCGGTGTACGGCGTGCTGCCGTTCGCGCACGGGCTGGGCATCGACGAGGAGGACGGGCTGCGGGTCTCGATGCGCGGCGCCGTACGGGAGTCCGTCGTCACCCCGCCGCACGGCGAGGACATCCTGCGGGTCGCGGTCGTCGCCGTGCCGCTGATGTCGAACTTCACCGACGTCGACGCGCTGGCCGCCGAGCCGGGCGTCGTCGTGCGCTTCGTCGACCGGCCGCAGGAACTCGCCGACGCCGACCTGGTGGTGCTGCCCGGCACCCGGGGCACTGTCAGGGCGCTGGCCTGGCTGCGCGAGCGCGGGCTCGCCGACGCGATCGTCCGGCGGGCCGCGGAGGGCCGTCCGGTGCTGGGCATCTGCGGCGGCTACCAGATCCTCGGCGGGACGATCGAGGACGAGATCGAGTCGCGCGCCGGCCGGGTGGACGGGCTCGGACTGCTGCCCGTCCGCGTCCGGTTCGCGGCGGAGAAGACCCTGGCCCGGCCGGTCGGCGAGGCGCTCGGCGAACCGGTCGAGGGGTACGAGATCCACCACGGGGTCGCGGAAGTGCTCGGCGGCGACGGGCCGTTCATGACCGGCGACGACGGTCGGGCACTGGACGGCTGCCGGTCGGGCGCCGTCTGGGGCACCCACTGGCACGGCTCGCTGGAGAGCGACGGCTTCCGCCGCGCCTTCCTGCGCCGGATCGCCGAACAGGCCGGCCGGCGCTTCGTCCCCGCACCCGGCACCTCCTTCGGGGCGCTGCGCGAGGAACAGCTCGACCGCCTCGGCGACCTGATCGAAGAACACGCGGACACCGCCGCGCTCATGCGGCTCATCGAGGACGGCGCACCCGCCGGCCTACCCTTCCTTGCTCCGGGGGCACCGTGACCACCGTTCTGCTGCTGTCCACCGCCGACACCGACCTGCTGGCGGCCCGCGCCTCCGGTGCGGAC
Organism: Streptomyces sp. SID13666; assembly: GCF_010548325.1. Taxonomy (NCBI): domain Bacteria; kingdom Bacillati; phylum Actinomycetota; class Actinomycetes; order Kitasatosporales; family Streptomycetaceae; genus Streptomyces; species Streptomyces sp. SID13666. Next base: position 28,411 of record NZ_JAAGLX010000019.1, read on the forward strand.
TACCGGATCGGCAACCCGACCCGGGTCGGCCCCGGCGACCTGGCCGCGCTGACCGAGGGCGCGGACATCGCCGTCGTGCGGCTGCTCGGCGGCAAGCGCGCCTGGGAGGACGGACTCGCCGCGCTGCGCACGTCCGGCATCCCGACGGTGCTGCTCGGCGGGGAGTCGGTGCCGGACGCCGAATTGATGGCGGAGTCCTCGGTTCCGGCGGGCGTCGTCGCGGAGGCGCTGCGCTATCTGGTCGAGGGCGGCTCGGCGAACCTGGTGGAGCTGGCCCGCTTCCTGTCGGACACGGTGCTGCTGACCGGTGAGGGCTTCGAACCCCCGGCCACCATGCCGCAGTACGGGACGCACGGCGCGTACCCGTTCACCGAGGGCCGCCCGACCGTCGGGGTGCTCTTCTACCGCGCCCACGAACTGTCCGGGAACACCGGCTTCGTGGACACGCTGTGCGCCGCGATCGAGGCGAAGGGCGCCAACGCGCTGCCCGTGTACTGCGGGACGCTGCGCGGCGCGGACGCCGGCCTGTACGCACTGCTGGGCCGGGCCGACGCACTGGTCGCGACCGTCCTGGCGTCCGGCGGCACCCGCGCCTCCGACGCCTCGGCGGGCGGGGACGACGAGGCCTGGGACATCGGCGCGCTCGCCGATCTGGACATCCCGGTCCTCCAGGGCCTGTGCCTGACCTCGTCCCGCGCGGCCTGGGCGGCCTCCGACGCGGCGCTGTCGCCGATGGACGCGGCGATGCAGGTGGCGATCCCGGAGTTCGACGGCCGGCTGATCACCGTCCCGTTCTCCTTCAAGGAGACCGGCGAGGGCGATGTCCCGGTGTACGTCGCCGACCCCGAACGCGCCGCGCGCGTCGCCGGGATCGCGGTCCGGCACGCCGCGCTCAAGCACAAGCCGAACCCGGAGAAGAAGCTCGCGGTCGTCTTCACCGCGTACCCCACCAAGCACTCGCGGGTCGGCAACGCGGTCGGCCTCGACACCCCCGCCTCGGCCGTCGGCCTGCTGGACGCGCTGCGCGGCGCCGGATACGCCGTCGACGGGTACCCGGACAACGGCGACGAGCTGATCCACCGGCTGATCGCCGCCGGCGGCCACGACGTCGAGTGGCTCACCGAGGAGCAGTTGTCCGCCGCCCCGGCCCGGGTTCCGCTCGCCGACTACCAGCGGTGGTTCGCGACGCTCGACCCCGAGCTGCGCGCGGGGATGCTGGAGCACTGGGGAGAGCCGCCGGGCACCCTCTACCTCGACGGCGACGACATCGTCCTGGCGTCCCTGCAGTTCGGGAACGTCGTGGTCATGATCCAGCCGCCGCGCGGTTTCGGGGAGAACCCGATCGCGATCTACCACGACCCGGACATGCCGCCGTCGCACCACTACATGGCGGCCTACCGCTGGCTCGACAACACGTTCGGCGCCGACGCCATCGTCCACATGGGCAAGCACGGCACCATGGAGTGGCTGCCCGGCAAGGGCCTCGGCCTGTCGGCGGGCTGCGCGCCGGACGCGGTGCTGGGCGAACTGCCGCTCGTCTACCCGTTCATCGTCAACGACCCGGGTGAGGGCACGCAGGCCAAGCGGCGCGGCCACGCCACCGTCGTCGACCACCTGGTGCCGCCGATGGCACGCGCCGACACCTACGGCGACCTCGCCAAGCTGGAACAGCTCCTCGACGAGTACGCGCTCGTCTCGGACCTGGACCCGACGAAGACCCCGGCCGTCCGCAGCCAGATCTGGACGCTGGTGCGGGCCGCCGAGCTCCATCACGACCTGCACGTCGACGACCAGCCCGACGAGGACGCCTTCGACGAGTTCGTCATGCACATCGACGGCTGGCTCTGCGAGATCAAGGACGTGCAGATCCGCGACGGGCTGCACATCCTCGGCGGCGGCCCCGTCGGCGAGGCCCGCGTCAACCTGGTCCTGGCCATCCTGCGCTCCTCCCAGGTGTGGGGCGGCGTCGGCGCCGCGCTGCCGGGTCTGCGGGCCGCGATGGCCGAGGCGTTCGGCCTCGACGAGAAGGCGCTGCTGGCCGAACCCGGCGCCCGGCTCGCGGTGCCGGCCTCACTGACCGCGCTGGCCGACGGGCCGGCGCGAACGGCTGCCGACGCCGTCGACCTGCTGGAGACACTCGCGCGCCGGCTGGCCGGGGCGATGGAGGAGTCCGGCTGGAGCCGGGCCGCGGCCCCCGGGATCGTGACGGAGGTGCTCGGCTCGCCCGTCCGGGACGCCGTGCGGATCCTGGAGTTCGCCGCCGAGGAGGTCGTGCCCCGGCTGGAGCGCACCACCGACGAGATCGACAACATCCTGCGGGCGCTGCGCGGCGGCTACGTACCGGCCGGCCCGTCCGGGTCCCCGACCCGCGGCCTGGTCAACGTCCTGCCGACCGGCCGCAACTTCTACTCCGTCGACCCGAAGGCCATCCCGTCCCGGCTCGCCTGGGACGTCGGCACGGCGCTGGCCGACTCGCTGCTGGAGCGGCACCTCGCCGACACCGGCGCGTACCCGAAGTCCGTCGGCCTGACGGTGTGGGGCACGTCGTGCATGCGCACCCAGGGCGACGACATCGCGGAGATCCTCGCCCTGCTGGGCTGCCGCCCGGTCTGGGACGACGCCTCACGCCGCGTCACCGGGTTCGAGGTGGTGGGCCTGGAGGAGCTGGGCCGCCCGCGCATCGATGTGACGGTCCGCATCTCCGGCTTCTTCCGCGACGCCTTCCCACACGTCATCCAGCTCCTCGACGACGCCGTCCAGGCCGTCGCGGAACTCGACGAGCCCGCCGAGTCCAACTACGTCCGCGCCCACGCCGACGAGGACACGGCAGAACACGGCGACCGCCGCCGTGCCACGGCCCGCATCTTCGGCTCCAAGCCGGGCGCCTACGGGGCCGGCCTGCTGCCGCTGATCGACGCCCGCAACTGGCGCTCGGACGCCGACCTCGCCGAGGTCTACGCGGTCTGGGGCGGCTACGCGTACGGGCGCGGCCTGGGCGGCCGTGCGGCGCGCGGGGACATGGAGCAGGCGTTCCGCCGGATCCAGGTCGCCGCGAAGAACGTCGACACCCGCGAGCACGACATCGTCGACGCCGACGACTACTTCCAGTACCACGGCGGCATGGTGGCGATGACCCGCCACCTGACGGGTGTCTCCCCCGCCGCCTACGTCGGCGACAGCGCCACCACCGACCAGGTCAAGACCCGCACCCTGGGCGAGGAGACGCACCGCGTCTTCCGCGCCCGCGTGGTCAACCCCCGCTGGATGGCGGCCATGCGCCGGCACGGCTACAAGGGCGCCTTCGAGATGGCCGCGACCGTCGACTACCTCTTCGGGTACGACGCGACGGCCGGCGTCGTGGACGACTGGATGTACCAGCGGCTCGCGGCGGAGTACGTGTTCGACAAGGAGAACCAGGACTTCATGAAGAAGTCCAACCCCTGGGCGCTGCGCGGCATCAGCGAACGGCTGCTGGAGGCCGCCGACCGAGGTCTGTGGGCCGAGCCCGACCCGGAGACCCTGAACCAGCTCCGCGAGATCTATCTGCAGCTCGAAGGCGACCTGGAAGGCGACTCATGAGCACCCCCTATCCGTTCACCGCGATCGTCGGGATGACCGACCTGCGGCTCGCGCTGCTGCTGAACGCCGTATCGCCGGCGGTCGGCGGTGTGCTCGTGCGCGGCGAGAAGGGCACCGCCAAGTCGACGGCGGTGCGGGCGCTCTCCTCGCTGCTGCCGGACGTCGCCGTCGTCGGCGGGTGCCGGTTCTCGTGCGATCCGGCGGCGCCGGACCCGGCGTGCCCGGACGGCCCGCACGCGGTCGGCGCGGGCACCGCCCGCGCCGCGCGGATGGTGGAGCTGCCGGTGGGTGCCTCTGAGGACCGGCTGGTCGGTTCGCTGGACATCGAGCGGGCGCTGTCCGAGGGCAAGAAGTCGTTCGAGCCGGGGCTGCTGGCCGACGCGCACCGGGGCGTGCTCTACGTCGACGAAGTGAACCTGCTGCACGACCACTTGGTCGACCTGCTGCTGGACGCCGCCGCCATGGGCGCCTCCTACGTCGAGCGCGAGGGCGTCTCCGTACGGCACGCGGCCCGCTTCCTGCTCGTCGGCACCATGAACCCGGAGGAGGGCGAGCTGCGCCCGCAGCTCCTCGACCGGTTCGGGCTGACGGTGGAGGTCGCGGCGTCCCGCGAGACGGACGAGCGCGTCGAGGTCGTACGGCGCCGGCTCGCGTACGACGAGGACCCGGCGGCGTTCGCCGGGAAGTGGTCGGGCGACGAGGACGCGCTGCGGGCGCGGATAGTGGCGGCGCGGGCGCTGCTGCCGTCCGTGGTGCTCGGGGACCGGGCGCTGCGGCAGATCGCCGCGACCTGCGCGGCGTTCGAGGTCGACGGGATGCGCGCGGACATCGTGATGGCGCGTACCGCGACCGCGCTGGCCGCGTGGGACGGGCGGACCGAGGTCATCGCGGAGGACGTCCGGCAGGCGGCGCTGCTGGCGCTGCCGCACCGGCGCCGCCGCAACCCCTTCGACGCGCCGGGCCTCGACGAGTCGAAGCTCGACGACACGCTGGAGCAGAACAGCGGCGGCCCGGACCCGGAGGACGACCCGGATCCGGACGGCCCCGACGACGGCGGCGGACAGCCGCCGGAGGGTGGTCCTGACGACGGACCGCAGGACAGGCCCGAGGAGAGTCCGGAGGAGACTCCCGCACCCGACGAGTCCGCCGGTCAGCAGCAGGGCGGGGCGTCGGGCGGTGGCGAGCAGAGTGCCGCGCCGGCGGGCGAGCCGTTCAAGACCAAGGCGTTCACCATCCCCGGTATGGGCGAGGGCGCGGCCGGCCGCCGGTCGCGGGCGCGGACCGCGCACGGCAGGACGACCAGCGCGCGGCGGCCGCAGGGCCAGTTGACGAAGCTGCATCTGGCGGCGACGGTGCACGCGGCGGCCCCGCACCAGCGAGCCCGCGGGCGCAGCGGTCCCGGTCTGGTGATCCGGAAGGACGATCTGCGGCAGGCGGTGCGGGAGGGGAAGGAGTCGAATCTGGTGCTGTTCGTCGTCGACGCCTCCGGCTCCATGGCCGCCCGGCAACGCATGACCGCCGTCAAGGGCGCCGTCCTGTCGCTGCTGATGGACGCGTACCAGCGGCGCGACAAGATCGGGATGATCACCTTCCGCGGCGCGGACGCCGAACTGGCGCTGCCCCCGACGTCGTCGGTCGAGGCGGGCGCGGCGCGGCTGCAGGTGCTGCCGACGGGCGGCCGGACGCCGCTGGCGGCCGGGCTGCTGAAGGCGCGCGAGGTGCTGCGGATCGAGCGGCTGCGGGACGCGTCCCGCCGGCCGCTGCTGGTCGTGGTGACGGACGGCCGGGCGACCGGCGGACCCGAGCCCGTACAGCTGGCCTCGCGGGCGGCGCGGCTGCTGAACGCCGAGGGCGTGGCGTCGGTCGTCGTCGACTGCGAGTCGGGTCCCGTGCGGCTCGGCCTGGCGGGCGCGCTGGCGCTCGACCTCGCCGGGACCGCCGTGACGCTGGAGGAACTGCGCGCGGACACCGTGTCCGCGCTCGTACGTGATGTGCGGAGGGCCGCGTAATGCCGCAGGGACAGCCGAGCAGCGTGCCGGACGACGGGCTCACGACGCGCCAGCGCCGCAACCGGCCGCTGACCATCGTGCACACCGGCATCGGCAAGGGGAAGTCGACGGCCGCCTTCGGGCTCGCGCTGCGCGCATGGAACCAGGGGTGGCCGATCGGGGTGTTCCAGTTCGTCAAGTCGGCGAAGTGGAAGGTCGGCGAGGAGCGGGCGCTGCGGGTCCTCGGCGACTCCGGCGAGGGCGGCACCGTCTCCTGGCACAAGATGGGCGAGGGCTGGTCCTGGGTGCAGCGCGACATCGCCGACAGCGAGGAAGCGGCCAAGGAGGGCTGGGAGCAGGTCAAGCGGGACCTGGCCGCCGAGACGTACCAGCTGTACGTGCTGGACGAGTTCGCGTACCCGATCCACTGGGGCTGGGTGGACATCGACGAGGTGATCCAGGTCCTCAACGACCGCCCCGGCACCCAGCATGTGATCATCACCGGCCGCAACGCGCCGGAGAAGCTGGTCGAGGCCGCCGACCTCGTCACCGACATGACGAAGGTCAAGCACCCGATGGACGCGGGCCAGAAGGGCCAGAGGGGCATCGAGTGGTGACGTCCCTCCCCCGTCTGGTCATCGCCGCGCCCTCCTCGGGCAGCGGCAAGACCACCGTGGCCACCGGGCTGATGGCGGCCTTCACCGGGGCCGGCCTCGCCGTGTCCCCGCACAAGGTCGGCCCGGACTACATCGACCCGGGCTACCACGCGCTCGCCACCGGCCGCCCGGGCCGGAATCTCGACGCCTTCATGTGCGGCCCCGAACTGATCGCCCCGCTCTTCCTGCACGGTGCGGCCGGGGCGGATCTGGCGGTCGTCGAGGGCGTCATGGGCCTGTACGACGGGGCCGCGGGGCAGGGCGAACTGGCGTCGACCGCCCAGGTGGCGAAGCTGCTGCGCGCCCCGGTGGTGCTGGTCGTCGACGCCTCGTCGCAGTCCCGGTCCGTAGCCGCGCTGGTGCACGGCTTCGCGTCCTGGGACCCGGAGGTACGGGTCGCGGGCGTCATCCTCAACAAGGTCGCTTCCGACCGCCACGAAGCTCTGCTCCGCGAGGCGCTGGACGAGTCCGGCGTGCCGGTTCTCGGCGCCCTGCGCCGCACCGAACAGGTCAGCGTCCCCTCCCGGCACCTGGGACTGGTGCCGGTCGCCGAACGCAGCGCCGACGCGGTCGGCGCGGTGCGCGCAATGGCCGCCCAGGTCCGTGCCGGTTGCGACCTGGAAGCCCTGCTGAGCCTGGCGCGCGGCGCCCCGCCCCTGAACGCCGCCCCGTGGAACCCTGCGGGGCTCTTCCCCCGCCCCGCCCCTTCCCGAAACCAGGGGGCTCCGCCCCCCGGATTCCCCGAGTTGTGGGCAGGCGTTCCGCAGGGCGAGCGAAGCGAGATGGGGGCACCTCCCGGCCGAAGGTTGGGGGAGGGTGGGCACAACCGGGCCAGCGGCCCGCACCTGGACCAGGTCCGGGGCGAAGCCCCGGTGGTTGCGGTCGCGGGCGGGCCCGCGTTCACGTTCTCGTACGCGGAGCACGCGGAACTGCTGACGGCGGCCGGAGCCCAGGTCGTGACCTTCGACCCGCTCCGCGACGAGCAACTCCCCTCCGACACCGCCGCGCTGGTGATAGGCGGTGGCTTCCCGGAGGTCTACGCGCCGGAACTGTCGGCGAACGAGCCGCTGCGCAAGGCCGTGGCGGAACTGGCGGCCTCCGGGGCGCCGGTCGCCGCCGAGTGCGCTGGCCTGCTCTACCTGGCGCGGGAGCTGGACGGGAGGCCGATGTGCGGCGTGCTCGACGCGACCGCGCGGATGTCGGAGCGGCTGACCCTCGGGTACCGCGAGGCGGTGGCGGTCTCGGACAGCGTGCTGGCGGAGGCCGGCACCCGCGTGCGCGGGCATGAGTTCCACCGCACGGTCATCGAACCGGGCGCGGGCGCCACGCCCGCGTGGGGGGTGACGCGGCCGGAGCGCCGTGTCGAAGGATTCGTCCACGGGGGCGTGCACGCCTCGTATCTGCATGTGCACTGGGCCGCCGTTCCGAGCGTGGCCCGAAGACTGGTGGAGAGGTGTTCCGAATGAGCGGGCGGCTGATCGGGGTCGGGGTGGGCCCCGGCGATCCGGAGCTGGTGACCGTCAAGGGTGTGAACGCCCTGCGGGCGGCGGCGGTCGTGGTCGTCCCCGTGATGGACACCCTCGAACGCGGCAGGGCTGAGGCGACGGTGCTGCACTATGTGGAGCAGGAGAAGATCGTACGGATCGTGTTCGCGCTGAACGAGCGGACCGACCGGGCACGGCGTGAGGCCGCGTGGGACGCGGCGGGCGAGCAGGTGGCCGAACTGCTGCGGACGCACGGCACGGTGGCGTTCGCGACGATCGGCGACCCCAACGTCTACTCGACGTTCACGTATCTCGCGCTGACCGTCGGGGAGCTGGTCGACGGCGTCGCCGTCGAGACCGTCCCCGGCATCACCGCGATGCAGGACCTCGCCGCGCGCAGCGGTGCCGTGCTGGCCGAGGGGACCGAGCCGCTGACGCTCGTGCCCGTCACGGCCGGGTCGGCGGTGCTGAAGGAGGCCCTGGAGGGGCCGGGCACCGTCGTGGCGTACAAGTTCGGCCGGCTGGCGGCGGAGGTCGCGACCGCGCTGCGGGAGACCGGCAGGACCGAGGGCGCCGTGTGGGGTTCCGCGCTCGGGTTGCCCGAGGAGTCCATCCGCCCCGCCTCCGAGCTGCTCGAAGGCCCGCTCCCCTATCTCTCGACACTGATCGCTCCCGCCCGCCGGGACACCCGTGGAGGCAAGCTGTGACCGGCAAGGTGACCATCGTGGGGGCGGGGCCCGGCGCCGCCGACCTGCTGACGTTCCGGGCGGCCCGCGCCATCGCGGCCGCGGACATCGTCATCTGGGCGGCGAGCCTGGTGCAGGCGGAGGTGCTGGAGCACGCCCGTGAGGGCGCGGAGATCCTGGACTCGGCGACGATGTCGCTGGAGGACGTCGTTGCGGTCTACGAGCGGGCGCAGGCCGAGGACCTGAAGGTGGCGCGGATCCACTCCGGCGACCCGGCCCTGTGGGGCGGTACGCAGGAGCAGGTCGACCGGTGCGACACGCTCGGCATCGAGGTCGAGATCATCCCGGGTGTCTCGTCCTTCTCCGCGGTCGCGGCCATCGCGCAGCGCGAGCTGACGATCCCCGAGGTCGCGCAGTCCGTGATCCTGACCCGGCTGGGCGGCGGCAAGACGCCGATGCCGCCGGGCGAGGAGGTACGGGAGTTCGCCCGGCACGGCACGACGATGGCGCTGTTCCTGTCGGCCGCCCGGTCGGGCCAGCTGGTCACGGAGCTGCTGGAGGGCGGCTATCCGACGGAGACGCCGGTCGTGATCGCCTATCAGGCGACCTGGCCGGAGGAGCTCGTGCTGCGCTGCACGATCGCGACGCTGGAGGAGACGGTCAAGGAGCACAAGCTCTGGAAGCACACGCTCTTCCTCGTCGGCCCGGCGCTCGCGGCGTCCGGCACCCGCTCGCACCTGTACCACCCGGGCCACTTCCACGGTTTCCGCAGGGCGGACCCGGTGGCCCGGCGCGCGTTGCGCGAGTCCAAGGCGTAAGCCGCCCCCACCAGCGACACGACCCCGGAAGGAAGGGACGGCCTTGAGCCGGACGCCGTACGAGCAGTACGCCCAGCCCGGCCCGCGCGAGCCGGAGCTGCCGCGTACCGCCGGCACGCCCGCGCCCGGCGCGATCACCGTCATCGGCACCGGCACCACCGGCACGGGCACCGGTACCGACGTCGCCGCGACGGCTCCGGCCGGCGCCACGCTCGTCGTCGGCGCGCGGCGCCATCTGGAGGCGGCGCGGCTGCCGGCCGGCGTGGAGCAGATCGTCCTCGGCCCGCTCGCCCCGGCCCTCGACGGCATCGAGCGGCACCTCGGCTCGCCGGAGCACCAGGACCGGCGGGTGACCGTGCTCGCCTCCGGTGATCCCGGGTTCTTCGGCATCGTCCGGGCCCTCGGGGCGCGCTTCGGCCCCGAGACCCTGGACGTCCGCCCGTCCTCCCCCTCCATCGCGGTGGCCTTCGCCCGGCTGGGCCTGTCCTGGGACGACGCGGTCGTCGTCAGCTCGCACGGCCGTGATCCGCGAACGGCCGTCAACGTGTGCCGCGCGCACCCCAAGGCCGCGGTGCTGACCGGTCCCGGGGCCGGTCCCGCCGAGTTGGGCGCCGCACTGGCCCGGACCGGCCTCGAGCGCACGCTGGTGGTCGCGGCGGCTCTCGGCACGGCGGACGAGACCGTTGAGCGGGTCTCCCCCGCCGACGCCGCCGTCCGCGACTGGACCGGCACCGGGGTGAGTGTCGTGCTCTGTCTGGACGAGGCGCGGGTGCTGTCACCGGTCCAGCGGATCGTCGCCGGTCCGCCGCCCGCGCCGGCCGGCTGGGCGCTGCCCGAGGAGGCGTTCGGGTACCGCGACTCGATGATCACCAAGTTCGAGGTGCGTGCCCTGGCCCTGTCGCGGCTCGCCCCGCGCACCGGTGACCTCGTGTGGGACATAGGGGCCGGATCGGGTTCCGTGGCCGTGGAGTGCGCCCGCTTCGGCGCCGCCGCGGTCGCCGTCGAACAGACCCCCGACGGCATCGAGCGGATCCGGGCGAACGCGGCGGCCCACGGTGTGGACGTGCAGATCGTGCACGGCGCCGCCCCGACCGTGCTGTCCCAGCTCCCGGACCCGGACGCAGTCTTCATCGGCGGCGGCGGGCGCGACCTGCCCGCCATCGTCGGTGCCTGCGCCAGGCGCGCCCGGCGGACCGTGGTCGTGACCCTCGCGGCCGTCGACCGCGTCGGCGACGTACGCGCCGCCCTCTCCGCGGCCGGTCTCGAACCGGACGGTCTGCTGCTGCAGTCCTCCCGGCTGGCACCGCTGCCGGGCGGCGTCACCCGGCTCGCCGCCAACAATCCCGTATTCGTCCTGTGGGCCACCCGGCCCGGCACCGAAGGAGCAATTCTGTGATCGGCCTGATTTCCGCCACCTCGGCGGGGCAGCGCGGCTGCGAACACCTGGCCGCCGCCTGGCCCGACGAGGTCCGGGTCTACGACGGGCCGGTCCGCGAGGCGGTCGGTCGCGCGTTCGCCGAATGCGAGCAACTGGTGTGCTTCCTCGCCACCGGCGCCGTCGTCCGCCTGATCGCCCCCCTGCTGCGGGGCAAGGACACCGATCCCGGTGTCGTCACGGTGGACGAGACGCATCAGCACGCGATAGCGCTGCTGGGCGGCCACGGCGGCGGTGCGAACGAGCTGGCGCAGCGCGTCGCCGACGCACTGGGCTGCCGTCCGGTGATCAGCACCGCCACCGACGCCGCCGGGGTGCCAGGACTCGACATGCTGGGCTGGCCCGTCGACGGCGCGGTCGCGGCCGTCAGCCGCGCGATCCTCGACGGCGACCCCGTACATCTGGACACCCCCCATGGCGTCCACCCCCTTCCTGCTCTGCCACCCAACGTAACCGCCGCCACTGACAGTGACGTCTCACTGATCGTCACCGACCGTGTGGCCGCAGCGGATACAGCCGCCAGGACCGTGCTGCTGCGCCCGCCGTCGCTGGTCGTCGGCGTGGGCGGCAGCCGGGGAGTGCCGGCCGACGAGGTGCTGACGCTGATCGGGAGCGCGCTCGCCGACGCCGGTCTTTCGCCCCGCTCGGTCGTGGCGCTGGCGACCGTGGACGCGAAGGCGGACGAGGCGGGGATCGTCGAGGCCGCCGAGCGGCTCGGGGTGCCGCTGCTGACGTACACCGCGGACCGGCTCGCCGGGATCGACGTACCGAACCCGTCGGACGCTCCGCTGGCGGCCGTCGGCACCCCGTCGGTCGCCGAGGCGGCGGCGCTCGCGGCGGCACCGGGCGGCGAACTGCTGGTGCCCAAGCGGAAGTCCGCGCCGCAGGAGGGTCCCGCGATGGCGACCGCCGCCGTGGCGCGGCGCCGTCCGCGCGGCCGGCTCTCGGTGGTCGGGCTCGGTCCCGGCGCACGTGACCTGCTGACGCCGCGGGCCCGCGAGGAGCTGCGCCGGGCATCGGTGATCGTCGGCCTGGACCAGTACGTCGACCAGATCAGGGACCTGCTGCGGCCCGGCACCCGGATCCTGGAATCCGGCCTGGGTGCCGAGGAGGAGCGGGCGCGTACCGCTGTGGAGCAGGCCCGCGCGGGCCATGCGGTGGCCCTGATCGGCAGCGGTGACGCGGGGGTCTACGCGATGGCCTCCCCCGCGCTCGCCGCGGCCGCGGACGACATCGACGTCGTCGGGGTGCCCGGGGTGACGGCCGCGCTCGCCGCCGCCGCGATCCTGGGTGCGCCGCTGGGCCACGACCATGTGTCGATCAGCCTGTCGGACCTGCACACACCGTGGGACGTCATCGAGCGCCGGGTCCGCGCCGCGGCCGAGTCCGATCTGATCGTCACCTTCTACAACCCGCGCAGCCGGGGCCGCGACTGGCAGCTGCCGAAGGCGCTGTCGCTGCTCGCGGAGCACCGGGAGCCCGGCACCCCGGTCGGCGTCGTGCACGCCGCGTCCCGGCCTGACGAGCGCAGCGAGGTGACGACCATCGCGGCGCTGGATGTGACGACGGTCGACATGGTGACCGTCGTGACCGTCGGCAACACCGCCACCCGCAACGTGGCCGGCCGCATGGTGACCCCGCGCGGCTACCGGTGGCAGGCATGACCGGCCCGCAGCCCATCCGACGACCGGGAGGTTCCCTGTGACCCGCACCGTTCACCCCATCGAGCAGGAGTCGTTCCGCAGACTGCGCTCCCGGCTCGACACCTCGCACTTCCCGCCGCTGACGCGGGCCGTGGTCGAGCGGGTCGTCCACTCCAGCGCCGATCTGGAGTACGCCGGGGAACTCGTCTGTGACGAGGCCGAGTTGCTGGCCGCCCACACCGCGCTGCACGCGGGCGCCCCGATCGTCGCGGATGTCGAGATGGTCGCCGCCGGGATCACCACCCGGCCGGTCGTCTGCCGGCTCAAGGACGGCCGGTCGGGTCCCGGGCTGACCCGCAGCGCGCACGCGATCCGGCTGGCCTACGAACAGGTCGGTCCCGGTGCCGTCTGGGTGATCGGGTGCGCGCCGACCGCGCTCGAGGAACTGCTGACGCTGGACGCCGCGCCCGCGCTGGTGATCGGTCTGCCGGTCGGCTTCGTGGGGGCCGCGGAGAGCAAGGCCGCGCTGCGCGCCTCCGGTCTGCCCGCCGTCAGCAACATCTCCGAGAAGGGCGGTTCCGCCGTGGCGTCCGCCGCGCTCAACGCCCTGCTCTACACCGAACGTCCCGGCGGCCCCGCCGCCCCGGAAGCCCTCACCCCCCTCACCAAGGAGAACTCCCTGTGATCCCGCCCGCACTCCTGCTCGTCGGCCACGGAACCCGCGACGAGGCCGGAGCCGAAGCCTTCCGTGCGTTCGTCCGCCAGCTCGGCGAGCACAATCCCGGGCTGCCGGTCGGCGGCGGGTTCATCGAACTGTCGCCGCCGCCGCTCGCCGACTCGGTCGCGGAACTGGTGGCGCAGGGCGTCCGCAGCTTCGCGGCGGTCCCCATGGTGCTGGTCTCCGCGGGGCACGCGAAGGGCGACATCCCGGCCGCCCTGGCCCGCGAGGAGCAGCGGCACCCGGGCACGACGTACACCTACGGCCGGCCGCTGGGCCCGCACCCGGGCCTGCTGACGATCCTGGAGCGGCGGCTGGACGAGGTGCTCGGCGACGACGACCGCTCGGACACCACGGTGCTGCTCGTCGGCCGCGGTTCGACCGACCCGGACGCCAACGCCGAGATATACAAGGTCGCGCGGCTGCTGTGGGAGGGCCGCGGCTACGCGGGCGTGGAGACGGCGTTCGTGTCGCTGGCCGCGCCGGACGTGCCCTCGGGTCTTGAGCGCTGCCGCAAGCTGGGCGCCGGCCGGATCGTCGTGCTGCCGTACTTCCTGTTCACCGGCATCCTGCCGGACCGGGTCCGGGACCAGGCCGCCGAATGGGCCGCCGCGCATCCGGCGACCGACGTGCGGCAGGCGGCCGTCATCGGCCCGGAGCCGGAGCTGGCCGACCTGGTGATGGAGCGCTACCGCGAGACCCTCAAGGGCGATCTGCGGATGAACTGCGACTCCTGCGTCTACCGCGTCAAGCTGCCCGGTTTCGAGGACCGGGTCGGCATGCCGCAGCAGCCGCACCACCACCCCGACGACCCCTCGGGCGACCACGGCCACGACCACCACCACGGTCACCATGCCCACTCCCACTGACGGCACTTCCGGTGCCGGCGGCACGGACGGCTACGACCTGCGGCACCACGGCGACGCGGAGGTGCGCGACGACGGCGGGGTACTGACCGACCTCGCCGTCAACGTCCGTGCCGGTACGCCGCCGGCCTGGCTGAAGGCGACGATCGCCGCGTCGCTCGACGGCCTGGCGGCGTATCCCGACGGGCGGGCGGCGCGGGCCGCCGTCGCCCGGCGGCACGGCCGGCCGGTGGACGAGGTGCTGCTGACGGCGGGCGCGGCGGAGGCGTTCGTGCTGCTGGCGCGGGCCTTCGCACCGCGTCACGCGGTCGTGGTGCACCCGCAGTTCACCGAGCCCGAGGCGGCGCTGCGCGACGCCGGACACGCCGTGCACCGGGTGGTCCTGGACGCCGCCGACGGTTTCCGGCTCGATCCGGCGGCCGTTCCCGAGGACGCCGACTTCGTCGTGCTCGGCAATCCGACGAACCCGACGTCGGCACTCCACCCGTCCGACGTGGTCGCACGGCTGGCCCGGCCCGGCCGGACCCTGGTGGTCGATGAGGCGTTCATGGACGCCGTACCCGGCGAGTCCGCCTCGCTGGCCGCCCGCCGTGACGTACCCGGTCTCGTCGTGCTGCGCAGCCTCACCAAGACCTGGGGGCTGGCGGGACTGCGGATCGGCTATGTGCTCGCCGGCGCCGAGCACATAGCCCTGCTGGAGCGCGCGCAGCCGCTGTGGGCGGTCTCGTCGCCGGGGCTGGCCGCCATCGAGGCGTGTGTGGCACCGGACGCGCTGGCGGAGGCGGACCGGGCCGCGGCCGAGATCGCGGTCTGCCGCGCGTATCTGCTCGCCCGGCTGGGCGAGTTCGACGGACTGGAGGTCGCGGGCACGCCCGCCGGGCCGTTCGTCCTGGTCGAACTGCCGGACGCGACGGCCGTCCGTGAGCGGCTGCGCGACCTCGGCTTCGCGGTCCGCCGCGCGGACACCTTCCCCGGTCTCGACGGGCGGTGGCTGCGGATCGCCGTCCGCGACGCCGCCACGACGGACGCCTTCGTCGAAGCGCTGGCCAAGGCGCGCAGCGGACGGAGCCCGGAGGACCCGGCGGTCAGTTCTTGAGGCCGAGCGCCTGGATGTCCACACCGCCCAGCGCCGGGTGGAGATAGACGTTGGTCAGCCTCGCCGAGCGGTAGTTGAGCTGCCGCACGTACATGAACGGGATCAGGGTGCCCCGGTCCTGCGAGGTGGAGTCGACGGTGCGCCAGACGCTGTCGGCGGAGTTCCGGTCGGTCTTGGCGTCGGCCTCGTCCATCAGGTCCTTCAGCTGCTGGTCGGCGAGGGCCGCGTAGTTGGACGGGCTGCCGGTCAGCAGCAGCGGGCGCAGGAAGCCGGCCGGGGTGGGCCAGTCGGACTGCCAGGTGGTGAGGATGATGCCCCACCCACGCTCCTTGATCTTCTTCTGGTCGGGCAGCGTCGCGTACAGGTCCGCGGCCTCGGGGTACTCGGTCTTGGCGGTGATCCCGACGGCGGCGAGCTGGGTGCGCAGATTCTCCACGATGGCCTTGGTCCGGGGGTTGCCGGTGGCCGTGACGATGGTGGTCGAGAAGCCGGACGCGTGCCCGCAGTCGGACAGCTGGCGCTTGGCGAGGTCGGGATAGGTGCGGCCGGCGGCCGTGCCGTACGTGTTCAGATGCGGGTCGTAGCCGCCGACCGTCGGCGGCAGCATCCCGCCCGCGACGTCCCCCGCGTCCTTTCCGCCGCCCGCGTCGCGCAGCGCGGTCCGGTTCGCCGCGTACTGCACCGCCCAGCGGCAGCGGTAGTCGTTCAGGGGTGCGACGGCGGTCTGCAGGGAGAAGTACCGGACGGCCCCGATCAGCGCGGAGTCCGCGTTCGCCTTGAGGCTGTCGCTGCCGAGGATCTTGGTGCGGGTGGCGTCCTGCACACCGGCCTGGGCCGGGTCCAGGTCGGCCTCTCCGCTGAGCAGCGCGGCGTCGACCGCGTCGGAGCCGGCCGCGACCGTGAAGTCGACGGCGTCCGGCAGTGCCGTGCGGATGCCGTCGGTGGCCGGGTCCCACTCCTCGTTGCGCACCAGCCGCAGCTTCTTGTCGCGATCGTAGGAGGCGATCTTGTACGGCCCGCTGGCGACCGGCTGCTTCTCGTAGTTGTCCTTGGTGTCCTTGGCCTTCGGCACGGGCGAGGACATCGGCAGCGCGAGCACGTACGGGAAGTCGGCGAACGGCGCGTCGAGATGGAAGACGATGGTGCTGTCGTCCGGTGTGAGCACGCTCTTCAGGCCCAGCTGGTCCGGGTCGGTGTCCTTGTACGGTCCCGGGTAGGACTGACCCTGGTCGAGCAGGTCCCGCAGATGCGTGGGTCCGCCGCTGAACAGATCGGTCGCGAACGTCCGCTCGATGCCGTACTTGATGTCCTTGGACGTGATGGCCGTGCCGTCCTCGAAG
The DNA here is from genome assembly GCF_010548325.1 of Streptomyces sp. SID13666. Classification (NCBI taxonomy): domain Bacteria; kingdom Bacillati; phylum Actinomycetota; class Actinomycetes; order Kitasatosporales; family Streptomycetaceae; genus Streptomyces; species Streptomyces sp. SID13666. The sequence continues at coordinate 44,720 of NZ_JAAGLX010000019.1, forward strand.
GTCACGCCCTTCTTGAGGGTGTACGTGTAGGTGAGGCCGCCGTCGCTGACCGTGCCGGTGGTGGTGGCCAGGTCCGGCGCGAGTTCGGCGCCCGCCCCGCTGGGCTGGGGGGCGAAGTCCACGAGCTTGCGCAGCAGGAGCCGGTCCAGGTTCCAGGCGAGCGGTGAGTAGGAGCGCGCCGGGTCCAGGGAGTCGGGGGCGTAGTACGACATCAGCTTGAGCGTGCCGCCCTTGGCCGTGGACGGGTTGACGGTGCCGTTGACCGCCCCGTCGAAGCCGCGGCCGACGGTCCGCTTGCCGATCAGGTCCAGGGCCGTGACGGTGTGCTCGGACGGGGCGTGCGAGGAGCCGAGGCGGACCGCGAGCACCGTGCCGAGCGTCAGCACCACGGCCGCCGAAACAGCGATGAGGGCGCGCCGCCGTCCCTTGCCGCGGCGCGGATCGACCGGCGCCGTGCCCCACTGCTGGGACGTGTACACCTCGCCGGGCCGCCCCGACGCCGGTGGCATCGGCAGCGGCGGCGGAACCGGGGTGTGCGGCGGTGTGTGCGGCGGGTTGTAGGCCGGGTGCAGGGGCACGACCGGGCGCGGGGCGGGGGCGGGCGGCAGGGCCGGGGTGGCGCCGCCCCGGGGTGCCGCGAGCCAGCCGTTCAGGTCGTCGCGCATGGCGGCCGCGCTGCGCGGGCGTAGCGCGGGGTTCTTGGAGAGGGCGGAGATGACGATCGCGTCCAGCTCGGGCGGTACCGCCGCGTTCCGCGCCGAGGGCGGCTCCGGGGTGGAGTGGATGTGCGCGTACATCACCGTGAGCGGCGTCGGGCCGGGGAACGGGACGGTGCCGGTGAGCAGTTCGGTCAGCATGCAGCCGACCGCGTACAGATCGCTGCGCGCGTCGACCTCGCGGTCCTCGATCTGCTCCGGTGACATGTAGCCGGGGGTGCCGAGGGCGGATCCGGTGCCGGTGATCCGGGTCAGCGAGTGCACGACCCGGGCGATCCCGAAGTCGGCGACCTTGACCGAACCCGTCGAGGTGATCAGGACGTTGGACGGTTTGACGTCCCGGTGGACCAGCCCGCGGGCGTGGGCGTGGGCGAGCGCGTCCAGGATGTCGCAGGTGATCCTGACCGCCCGTTCGATGTCCAGCCTGACCTGGCTGCGGGCCAGTTCGGCGAGGGTGCTGCCGTCCACGTACTCCATGACGAGGTACGGCACGATGTCCTCGTCCGTCCGCACCTCGTCCTGGTCGTGGACGGTGACGATGCCGGGGTGGTTGAGCCCGGCGGCGGCGCGGGCCTCGCGCGCGAAGCGGCGCCGGGCCTCGGCGTCCCGGGCCAGTTCCGGCAGGAGGGTCTTGACGGCGACGGTCCTGCCGAGCCGGGTGTCGTACGCGAGATGAACCCGTGCCATGCCTCCGGAGCCGAGCAGCTCCCGGATCTCGTACCTGCCCCCGAACAGCGCGCTGTCCATCGCGTCCCCCGACCCCCGGCCCGTCCAGCGGACCCCGTGACCCCTGTGACCCCTGAAACGAACCCTGCGAACTCTGTCTGCTTTCCCCTGAACACAACAGTAGAGGGCGACGCCGACAACGGCGCCGCCCTCTCCCATTCCCCCTCGGACCCTCAGTCCCCCCTCGGGTCCCAATCCGGCCGGAACCGGACGTCTAGGCGTCGGTTTCCGCCGCCTGCGCCGCCTTGCGGCGGCGGGACGTCAGATACAGCGCGCCACCGCCGACCACGACGAGCGCACCGGCGCCCGCGGCGAGCAGCGGGGTGTTGGAACTGCTGCCGGTCTCGGCGAGGTTCTGGGTGGTGGGGCCGGTCTGCGGCTCCGACCCACCGCTGCCGCCGGTGCCCCCCGAACCACTTGCGCCGCTCGAACCACCGCTGCCGCCGGAGCTACCGCCCGAACCGCCCGACGCGCCGCCGGAGTCGGCGCCGGTCGTGGACCCGCCGGACGACGCTCCCCCGGTGGAGGCACCACCGTCGGTGGCGCCGCCGGTCGTAGCCCCGCCGTTGTCGGCTCCACCGTTGGTGGTACCGCCGTGGGTGGCGCCGCCGTTGGAGGTGCCGCCGGTCGTCGGGTCGACCACCTTCGGCGCCTCGCAGGTCGCCTTGACCAGGGTCACGGTGCCGCTGACGACCGCGACGTTCAGCTTGAGCGGATTGACCTTCACCTTCAGTTCCAGCCCGGTGGCGGCGGCCGTCCGCGACGTGGTCCGGGTCTTCGTCAGGTCGAGGCTGACCTCGCCGACCCCGGGCACCGCGACCTTGGTCGTCCCGGTGGCGGTCAGGGTGACCTTCTTGTTGAGCACCCACACGCCGGCCAGCGTGGCCGACGCGGTCGGCTTCCGGCCCGCCTCGCAGGTCGCCTTGGAGGTGACCGCCTCGAGCTTGATCAGGGACAGGTACGGCAGGCCGGGCAGATGCACCTCGGCGCGGGCCAGGTTCGCGTAGCCCTCCGCCTTGTGCGCGTCGGCCGTCGCCTTCGCGGTGGCGACATCCGCCCGCAGCATGCTGAACGGCTTGCCCTGGTCGACACCGTCCAGCTTGGCGGTGAGCGCGGTCTCGGCGGCGTCGGCCGGTGCCTTCACATCGTTGAGCGAGACGTTCAGCGGCAGATGGACCGTCTTGTTCACCAGCGATACGTCGAGACCCGCGCGCAGGACGGTCGCGGTCGAGCTGCCGCCCCCGGAGCCGCCGGAGGTGCCCCCGGAGTTTCCGGAGGGATGCGCCTGGGCCGCCGGGGCGACGGCCAGCGCACCTGCCGCAAGCGCGACGGTCGCGCCGACGGCGGCGGCCGAACGGCGTGCGGGCAGGCTGAAGTTGGAGCTGTACACGGTGGAACCCCCACGAGTGGCTTGGAGTCAGCGGCGCCGCTTGAGGGGACAACGCGACCGCCGGTGACCTCGGTCCCGCCATATTTACGCACTGAGAGTGAACTGGCGACTACCTGAAGCGAGTTCACCCATACGGGTGGTTTCCGGCATTATCTTCGAATCTTGCTGCACGCCCGTTCCCACCCGTCACCCGTGCCACGTGATGACGGCCCCCACCTCCGTTGACGCGCCGAGGCGTACGCGGTGGTGCTCAACGACCCGCACCTGCTTCGCGTAACGCTGCGTCAACCCACCACCCGCCCGCGCAGCACGATGCGCCGCGGGTCGGCCAGCACCCGTACGTCCGCCCGCGGATCGGCGGCGTACACGATGAGGTCGGCGGAGGCGCCCTCGGTGAGCCCGTCGCGGCCGAGCCATGCGCGGGCGCCCCAGGTCGTGGCGGACAGCGCCTCGACCGGTGACAGGCCCGCCGTGACGAGTTCGGCGATCTCGTCGGCGATCAGGCCGTGGGCCAGCGAGCCGCCCGCGTCGGTGCCGGCGAAGATCCGGATGCCGGCGTCGTGCGCGGCGCCCACTGTGGCGTGGCGGCGCTCGTGCAGCCGGCGCATATGGGCCGCCCAGCGCGGGAACTTGGCCTCGCCGCCGGCCGCCATCGACGGGAACGTCGCGATGTTGACCAGGGTCGGGACGATGGCGACACCGCGTTCCACGAAGAGCGGGATGGTGTCCTCGGTCAGCCCGGTGGCGTGCTCGACGCAGTCGATACCCGCCTCCACGAGGTCACGCAGCGAGTCCTCGGCGAAGCAGTGCGCGGTGACCCGCGCGCCCTCCTCGTGGGCGGCGGCGATGGCCTCCTCCAGCGCGCCGCGCGGCCAACAGGCCGTGAGGTCACCGGCCTCGCGGTCGATCCAGTCGCCGACGAGCTTCACCCAGCCGTCCCCGCGCCGCGCCTCCTGGCGGACGTACGCCGTCAGATCCCCCGGCTCGATCTCGTGCGCGTAGTTGCGGATGTAGCGGCGGGTGCGCGCGATGTGCCGGCCGGCGCGGATGATCCGCGGCAGGTCCTCGCGGTCGTCGACCCAGCGGGTGTCGGACGGCGACCCGGCGTCGCGCAGCAGCAGGGTGCCGGCCTCGCGGTCGGTCAGCGCCTGCTTCTCCGCCGTCTCCGCGTCCACCGGGCCGTGCGTGTCGAGGCCGACGTGGCAGTGCGCGTCGACGAGGCCGGGCAGCGCCCACCCCTCGACGGTGGTCACCTCGAGCGGTCCGGCCGGCCGGTCGTACGAGATCCGGCCGTCCAGCACCCACACCTCGTCCTTGACGTCCTCGGGGCCGACCAGCACCCGGCCCTTGACGTGCAGCGCACCGCGATCACCCATGACACTCATGCCCAGCACCCTAAAAGGTCGGAGGTACGCTCGCGAAGGCACCCTCGGGCCCGACACGGCCCCGGGCATGCCCCAGACCTTCATCCGTACGGAAGAGACACATCGTGACGCACCCCCTCCTGGACCTGCCCCCGCTGACCGCCGCCCGTTTCGCCGGGATCGAACGGCGTGTCGCGGCGCTGCTGGACACCGAGCAGGACGTCGTCATCACCCAGGGCGAGGCGCTGCTGCCCCTCGAGGGCTGCATCCGCGGCGGGGCCCGGCCCGGCTCCGCGGCACTCAATGTGGTGACCGGCCCCTACGGGAAGACGTTCGGCGACTGGCTGCGCGACGCGGGCGCCGAGGTCACCGACCTGGCCGTGCCGTTCCACGGGGCGGTCTCCGCCGAGCAGGTGGAGCGCGCTCTGGCGGAGCACCCGGAGATCGACTTCGTCTCGCTGGTGCACGCCGAGGCGGCCACCGGCAACACGAACCCGGTGGCGGAGATCGGCGAGGTGGTGCGCGCGCACGGCGCGCTGTTCATGCTGGACGCGGTCGCGTCGGTGGCCGCGGAACCGCTGCTGCCGGACGCGTGGGGCGTGGACCTGTGCGTCATCGGCGCGCAGAAGGCGATGGGCGGCCCCGCCGGCGTGTCGGCGGTCTCGGTCAGCGCCCGCGCCTGGGAGCGGATGGCGGCCAACCCGGCGGCGCCGCGCCGCTCGTACCTCTCCCTGCTGGACTGGAAGGAGCGCTGGATCGACACCGGCCGCGCCGCACTCCCGCACGCGCCCGCGCAGTTGGAGATGCTGGCGCTGGAGGCGTGTCTGGAGCGGATCGACGCCGACGGCCTCGACACGGTGATCGCCCGGCACCGGGCGGCCGCCACCGCGACCCGCGAGGGCGCGCTCGCCCTCGGCGGCGGCCTGGAGCCGTATGTGTACGAGGCGCGCGACGCCGCGCCGGTCGCGACCACGCTGCGGGTGCCCGCGGGGACCGACGCCACCGCGCTGGTGGCGCGGGCGCTCGCCCTGGACCCCTCGGTCCCGCTCGTCGCCGGCGGTGGCGCGCTCGCCAAGGAGATGGTCCGCGTCAACCACTACGGCCTCGACGCGGATCCCGCCGTGGTCGCCCGGAGCCTCGCGGCGCTGGGTACGGCGCTTTCCGAATAGCGCAGCGTCACCCATTACAGCAGAGCGTGATCACATCAAAGGACAAGAAAGCACTTCCGGGGAATTCGGCCTTTCTGCGGCCGATCCAGACCGAATTCTCCGGAAGCATTCTTCCGCATGTCTCATGCCCAGCCTTCCGAAGGCTAAACGCAAGGATTCCGTTAAAGCATCCTGGCCGGCTCCGGCAATGTGACGGACTCCACACCAAGATCGAATCACCCGGTTATATCCGGATATAACCGCAGGTCTCGCCACGGTTTTGGCCACCCGCACCCACCCGCGCGTTAACACGACGAGCCGGCTGCGTAAAGACCTCCGCCCCATGCAATTCCACTTTCTGCTCGGTAGGTTCATTCCGCATGAACGCCGCTACGGAATGGAAGGCACCGCTCGCTCCCGCATTCCTCGACACCCCCACAGTCGATGACGGCGGAGCGATGTGGCGCATCGCCCGCGATTCTCGGACGCTCGATCTCAACTCCTCGTACAGCTATCTCCTGTGGTGCCGCGACTTCGCCGGCACCTCGGTGGTGGCCCGCGACGCCGACGGCGCCCCGGTGGGCTACGTGACCGGATACCTCCGCCCCGAGGAGCCGCGGACGCTGGTCGTCTGGCAGGTGGCCGTCGACGCGGCGCAGCGCGGCCGCGGCGTGGCGGCGGCCATGCTCGACCACCTCGCCGCACGCGTCGCCGTCGACGACGTCCGCTGGATCGAGACCACGATCACGCCGGACAACGCCGCTTCGCAGCGGCTGTTCACCTCCTTCGCCGAGCGCCATGACGTTCCGGTCGAACGCGAAGTCCTCTTCCCCGGTGCCCTGTTCCCCGACGGGCACGACTCCGAGGTGCTGTTCCGCATCGGCCCGACGGTCTGACGCCATCGCGTTCCGCTTCCCCCCACCCCTGACTTCGCACCATCCCCACCGCACCGCACCCCCACCGCACCGCCTCCACCGCACCGTCTCCCGGAAAGCAGGCACAGTGACCATCACCGCACCCGACATGACCGTCTTCGAGTCCCTGGAGTCGGAGGTCCGCAGCTACTGCCGCAGCTGGCCGGTCATCTTCGACCGCGCCCAGGGCAGCGTGATGTACGACGAGGACGGCCACGCGTATCTCGACTTCTTCTCCGGCGCCGGCGCGCTCAACTACGGGCACAACAACCCGGTCCTCAAACGCGCGCTGCTGGACTACCTCGAACGCGACGGCGTCACCCACGGCCTGGATATGAGCACCACCGCGAAGCGCACCTTCCTGGAGCGCTTCCAGCAGGTGGTCCTCGAACCGCGCGGCCTGGACTACAAGGTGATGTTCCCCGGCCCGACCGGCACCAACGCCGTCGAGGCCGCGCTCAAGCTGGCCCGTAAGGTCAAGGGCCGCGAGTCGATCGTCTCCTTCACCAACGCCTTCCACGGGATGTCGCTCGGCTCGCTCGCCGTCACCGGCAACTCGATGAAGCGGGCCGGCGCGGGCATCCCGCTGGTGCACGGCACCCCGATGCCGTTCGACAACTACTTCGACGGCCGGGTGCCGGACTTCCTGTGGTTCGAGCGGCTGCTGGAGGACCAGGGTTCCGGCCTCAACCAGCCGGCCGCCGTGATCGTCGAGACGATCCAGGGCGAGGGCGGCATCAACGTCGCCCGTCCGGAGTGGCTGCGGGCGCTGGCCGACCTGTGCAAGCGCCGCGACATGCTGCTGATCGTCGACGACATCCAGATGGGCTGCGGCCGCACCGGCGCGTTCTTCTCCTTCGAGGAGGCCGGGATCACGCCGGACATCGTCACGCTCTCCAAGTCCATCAGCGGCTACGGCATGCCGATGTCCCTCGCGCTCTTCAAGCCGGAGCTCGACGTCTGGGAGCCGGGCGAGCACAACGGCACCTTCCGCGGCAACAACCCGGCGTTCGTCACCGCCACCGCCGCGCTCGACACCTACTGGGCGGACGGCCAGCTGGAGAAGCAGACCGTGATGCGCGGCGAGCAGGTCGAGACCGCGCTGCGGGAGATCTGCACGGCTCAGGCACGCGCCGGCGCCGAGTACCGGGGCCGCGGCCTCGCCTGGGGCCTGCAGTTCATCGACCCGTCGATCGCCGGCCGGGTCTGCGCCCGCGCCTTCGAACTGGGGATGCTGCTGGAGACCTCCGGCCCGCGCAGCGAGGTCGTCAAGCTGCTGCCGGCCCTGACCATCACCCCCGACGAGCTGGACGAGGGGCTGCGCACCCTCACGCGGGCCGTGAGCGACGTCGTCGGCGAATCCGCCTGACCCAGGAGCCGAGTCGAGCCAGGCCAGGACCGGGTCCGCAGCCGGGCCCGGCCACGAACGGAAAGAAAGCAGAGGCAACCACGTGATCGTCCGATCCTTCAAGGACATCGAGGGCACCGACCGCGATGTGACCGCCGAGACCGGCACCTGGCGCAGCAAGCGCATCGTCCTCGCCGCCGAGGGCGTGGGCTTCTCGATGCACGAGACCACGATGTACGCCGGGACCGTGACGTCCATGTGGTACGCCAACCACATCGAGGCGGTGCTGTGCGTCGACGGTGAGGGCGAGCTGACCAACGACGAGACCGGCGAGACCCACTGGATCTCCCCGGGCACGCTCTACCTGCTCGACGGCCACGAGCGGCACACCATGCGCCCCAAGACCGATCTGCGCTTCGTCTGCGTCTTCAACCCACCCGTCACCGGGCGGGAGGTGCACGACGAGAACGGGGTCTACCCGCTGCTGACCGAGACCGGGGGCACGACCGCGACCCGTACCAGGACCCGGAACGGGACCGAGACCGAGACCGAGGGAGCCTGACGCCATGACGACCACCACCGACACCATCACCAGCCGGTACCCGACCCGCGGCGCGTCCGAGGTCACCACTCCCCGCCAGGACCCGGTCGTGTGGTCCGAGTACGGCACGCCGGGCCCGATCCAGCCCGCCGAGCTGCGCGGCTACGACCGGGACGGCTTCCTCACCGTCGACCAGCTGCTCCTGCCGGGCGAAGTGGGCCGCTACCGCGATGAGTTGGACCGGCTCTGCGCCGATCCGGCGATCCGGGCCGACCCCCGCGCGATCGTCGAGCCGAAGTCCGGGTCGATCCGCTCGGTCTTCGAGGTGCACCGGATCAGCGAGGTCTTCGCCGAGCTGGTCCGCGACCCCCGGCTCGCCGACCGCGCGCGCCAGATCCTCGGCTCCGACGTCTACGTCCACCAGAGCCGGATCAACGTCAAGCCGGGCTTCGGGGCGTCGGGGTTCTACTGGCACTCGGACTTCGAGACCTGGCACGCCGAGGACGGTCTGCCCAACATGCGGACGGTCTCCGTCTCGGTGGCGCTGACCGAGAACCACGACACCAACGGCGGGCTGATGATCATGCCCGGCTCGCACCGTACGTTCCTCGGCTGCTCGGGCGAGACGCCGAAGGACAACTACAAGCGGTCGCTGCAGATGCAGGACGCCGGCACCCCGTCCGACGAGGCGCTCACCGAACTCGCCGGGGAGCACGGCATCAAGCTCTTCACGGGTGCGGCGGGTTCGGCGACCTGGTTCGACTGCAACTGCATGCACGGTTCGGGCGACAACATCACGCCGTTCCCGCGCAGCAACGTCTTCATCGTCTTCAACAGCGTGGAGAACGCGGCGGTCGAGCCGTTCGCGGCGCCGGTACGGCGGCCGGAGTTCATCGGCGCACGGGACTTCACCCCGGTGCGGTAGCGGGCATGCCCTGCGGGGGCCGGACTGCTAGGGCAGCCCGGCCCCCGCAGGGCGTTTCAGCCGCCGTCGCGCAGGTCGGCGGGTGCGCCGGACCGGAAGGTGATCCGGTCGAAGACCGCCGTGCATCCGTCGGCGTCCGGCGACGGGCACTGCGTCATGAAACCGACGCTCGCGGCCGCCGCCTCCCGCTCCGTGCCGAGGGCGAAGAGCCGGACGAACGTCCACCGCTCACCGTCGGCCGAGGCGTGGAAGGCGAAGGCCCGGCCGGTGCGGGTGATCCGCAGCCAGACGTGATCCCCGTCCACCTCCCAGCTGTTGGCGTCGTCGGAGCTGCCCCGGGTGACGACCGAGACGACGGTGTACCGGGCGGGCGAGAGCTCCAGGCAGAGCTTGGCCCACTGCTCGTCGGCCACCTGCAGGTAGAGCGCTCCGGCGTCGCCAGCGGCCCGCAGCCCGGCCGTCACCCGGACGATCAGCTGGAAGTCGCCCTCGGGCGGGGTGCCGAGCAGCCGGGGCGCGTCGGCCGCCGGTACCTTCGGCGCCCGGCCGGGGTGCACGAAGCGGTCCTGGCCGGGACCCGCGGTGAGGACGAGCGCGCCGTCCTCGTAGCTCGGATCGGCGGCCGGACCGTACGCCCGCAGCCCGAAGGGCAGCTCCTTCAGCTCCACTACGCGTTCAGCTCCGCTCAGATCTCCAGCCGGCCGTCGAAGCGGCGCGGCAGGTGGAGCGGGTTCTCGTCGCGCAGCTCCGCGGGGAGCAGGGCGACCGGGGTGTCCTGGTACGCGACCGGCCGCAGCCAGCGCTCGATGGCGGTCCCGCCGACGGAGGTCGAGGTCGATGTGGTCGCCGGGTACGGGCCGCCGTGGTGCTGGGCGGGGGCGACGGCCACGCCGGTCGGCCAGCCGTTGACGAGCAGCCGGCCCGCCAGCGGGGTGAGTTCGGCGAGCAGCGCGGTGGCCGGGCCGTCCTCCTGTCCCGCCTCCTCCTCACCGATGTGGACGGTGGCGGTGAGGTTGCCGGGCAGCCGCTCCAGCACGGCGGTGATCTGGGCGCGGTCCTCGTAGCGCGCCACGACCGTCACCGGGCCGAAGCACTCCTCGAGCAGCAGATCGTGCGGTCCTTCGGCGGCCAGCCGGTCGGCGGGAACGGTGAGGTATCCGGCGCTGACGGTGTGCTCGCCGCCGGAGCCCGGGGTCACCGGGGCCTCGACGCCGGGCAGCGCGGCCCTGGCCTCGACACCGGCGACGAAGGCGTCCCGCATCCGGACGTCGAGCAGGACGCCCGCGTCCGAGTCGCTGACGGCGGCGGTGACGGCCTTGAGCAGCCGGTCGCCCGCCGCGCCGGCCGGGGCCAGCACCAGTCCTGGCTTGACGCAGAACTGGCCGACGCCCAGCGTCATGGACCCGGCGAGTCCCGCGCCGATCTGCTCGGCCCGCTCGCCCGCCGCGGCCTCGGTGATCACGACCGGGTTGAGGCTGCCCAGTTCGCCGTGGAAGGGGATCGGCCGGGGACGGGCCGCGGCCGCGTCGAAGAGCGCCCGCCCGCCGCGTACCGAGCCGGTGAATCCGGCGGCGCTGACCAGCGGGTGCTTGATGAGGTCGATACCGGCCTGGAAGCCGTGCACGACGGCGACGACGTCGGCGGGCAGCCCGACCCGGACGGCGGCGCGGCGCAGCACGCTCGCGCACAGCTCCGAGGTGGCGGGGTGGTCCGGGTGCGCCTTGACGACGACCGGGCAGCCGGCGGCCAGCGCGCTCGCGGTGTCGCCGCCGGGGACGGAGAACGCCAGCGGGAAGTTGCTGGCCGAGTAGACCGCGACCACGCCGAGCGGGATCTTGTAGCGCCGCAGGTCGGGGCGGGGAGCGGGCTTCGCGGCCGGGTCCGCGTGGTCGATGACGACGTCCAGGAAGGCGCCCTCGTCGACGATGTCGGCGAACGCGCGCAACTGGAACGTGGTGCGTGCGAGCTCGCCGGTCAGCCGGCCGGGGCCGAGCGCCGTCTCGGCGTCGGCCGCCTCCAGCACCTGCGGGCCGGCCTCCTCCAGAAGGTCCGCGGCGGTCCGCAGCAGGAGGGCGCGTACGCTGCGGTCGGCGAGCGCGGGCGCCGCGGCGGCCGCGGCGCGGACGGCGGCGTCGATCTCCGCCGTGGTGGCCTCGTCCGCCACCTGCTCCCGCTGCTTCCCGGTACGGGGGTCGACGGACCAGACTGGAACAGCCACCGGGGGAACCTCCAGATTTGCCTCATGCGGATCAGCCACTGTTCGATATGCTGAACAGCGTCTTCACTTATGAATCTTTGAACCATTCCGGAGCCTACTTGCAGGGCCCGGGGCCGAACAAGAGGGGTCAGGACGATGTCTGCTGGCGACGGTGGCGGTTCTCAGGTCAAGTCCGCGGTCCGCACGGTCGAACTGCTGGAATTCTTCGCGGGACGACCCGGAATGCACAGCCTCGCGGCCGTACAGGAATCCGTCGGCTACCCCAAGTCCAGCCTCTACATGCTGCTCCGCACCCTAGTCGAGCTCGGCTGGATCGAAACCGATGCCACCGGAACGCGTTACGGGATCGGTGTCCGGGCGCTGCTCGTCGGCACCTCGTACATCGACGGTGACGAGGTCGTCGCCGCGGCCCGCCCCACCCTCGACCGGCTCTCCGACGACACCAGCGAAACCATCCACCTCGCCCGGCTGGACGGCACCAGCGTCGTCTATCTCGCGACCCGCCAGTCCCAGCACTACCTGCGGCCCTTCACCCGGGTCGGCCGCCGCCTCCCGGCGCACTCCACCTCGCTCGGCAAGGCGCTGCTCGCCACGTACACCGACGAGCAGGTCCGCAAGCTGCTCCCCGAGACCCTCGAACCCCTCACCGAGCACACCCACACCGACCGCGAGAAGCTCATCGAGGAACTCGCGGTCATCCGGGAGCAGGGCTTCGCCGTCGACCGCGAGGAGAACACCCTCGGCCTGCGCTGCTTCGGCATCGCCATCCCGTACCGCACCCCGGCCCGCGACGCGGTCAGCTGCTCCGTCCCCGTGGCCCGGCTCACCCCCGCCCACGAACAGATGATCAAGGACACCCTCTTCGACGCCCGGGACCACCTGACCCTGGCCACCCGCCGGCTGTGACCTTTCGCATCGTCACAGAACGTCGACGACCTGCCCCTCACCTCGTTGCCCCCGCTCCCGGAATGCAAGAATCGACGCGGAGTTGATCACACACGGGGGAACAACGTGGCGAATCGTCCGACGGATTGGCATGTGCTGGACCTGGACCGGGATCCGGTCCCCGGGGACCCGTACGAGGTGAAGGAACTCGCCCGCAAACTGGGCGACTTCGCCGACGACGTGTCCTCGGCGCTGCGCTCGGTGCGCGGGCTGAGCGGCAACAACGCCGTGCAGGACTGGGCCGGGCTGGCGGCGGACGCGTACCGGGAGCAGTTCGGGGATCTGCCGGGCGAGCTGGGCAAGTTGGAGAAGTCCTACCGGCTGGCGTCGGGGGCGCTGGAGACGTACTGGCCGAAGCTGGAGACGGCGCAGGCGGACGCCGACCGGGCGCTGGCGCAGGGTCGTACGGCCCGCCAGGACCTGGACGCGGCCAAGACCACGCAAGGCAACGCGAACGACTGGGTGAAGCGGGCGGGCGACAAGTCCAAGGAGTACCAGGCCGATCCGAAGCCGGGCGTGGAACCGCCGTCCGCGGACGAGGTCCGTACCGCCACCCGCAACGCGCTGGACGCCTCGAACGCGCAGAAGTCCGCGAACACCGCCGTCCACGACGCGCAGCAGCGCCTCGACGCGGCAAAGGAGTTGGCCGCACAGGCCGCCCACTTGCGGGACACCGCCGCCTCGACCGCCGAACACGCCCTGCATGAGGCGTCGGACGCGGGGATCAAGAACAAGCACTGGTGGGAAAAGGCGGTCGACTGGGTCGCCGACCACTGGGACGACATCGTCGCCGTCTGCAAGGTCATCGTCGCGGTCCTCGGCATCATCGTGATGATCATCGGCGGACCGCTGGCCTGGATCGTGCTCGCCGCGGCGCTGGTCGTCCTTGCCGACACGCTCATCAAATACGCGCAAGGCAAAGCATCGCTGTGGGACGTGGCCTTCGCCGCGCTCGACTGCATCCCCATGTTCAAGGGCCTCACCACCGCCGGCGGCCTGCTCAAGATGGCCAAGAACCTGCCCAAGCTGATGAAGGGCATGGGCAGCCACCTCGGGGACGTCGCCGGTGCCCTGCGCAAGGGACTGCCCGCGCTGCGCAAGGACGCGAAGGAACTGAGCGAGCGCGTCTGCGAGAAGGACCCGATAGACGTGGCCTCGGGCGAAATGATCATGCCCCAGACCGATGTCCATCTGCCGGGCGCCCTACCGCTGGTCCTGGAACGGACACATGTGTCGTCCTACCGCGCCGGACGCTGGTTCGGCCCGTCCTGGGCGTCGACCCTGGACCAGCACCTGGAGGTCGACGACCAGGGTGTGGTGTTCCGGACCGCCGACGGCATGAGCCTGTGCTACCCGCGACCCCAGCCCGGCCTGCCGGTACTGCCGGTCGTGGGGACGACCCGGCCGCTGGCCTGGGACGGCACGGCGGGCGGCAGCATGTCCGTCACCGACCCCGCCACCGGGCGCACATCACACTTCGTCCTCGAACAGCCACCCGCCGCGGGCGAGTCGGCCCGCCTTCCACTGGCCGCGATCACCGACCGCAACGGCGTCCGCATCGAGATCACGTACACCGACGACGGTGTCCCCGCCGAAGTACGGCACAGCGGCGGTTACCGGATAGGTATCGAGACCGAGGACCAGCGGATCACCGCGCTGCGCCTCCTCAGCCACGAGGACCGCCCGGTCCTGCAGCGGTTCGGCTATGACACCGCCGGCAACCTCACGCAGATCTACAACTCCTCCCCGACGCCGTTCACGCTCGAATACGACGCGGAACGGCGCATCACCGGCTGGGAGGACCGCAACGGCTTCTGGTACCGCTACACCTACGACACCGAAGGACGCTGCACAGCCACCGCCGGATCGGGCGGCATCCTCGACGCCGTGTTCTCCTACGACGACGAGAACCGGACCACGGTGGTGACCGACTCCCACGGACACAGCAAGACCTACCGCATGGACGAGGCCTACCAGGTCGTGGCCGTGACCGACGAACTCGGTCATACGACGCTCTCCCAGTGGGACCGGCGGGACCGGTTGCTGTCGCGCACCGATCCGCTGGGCCGTACCGTCCGCTACACCTACGACGCGGACGGCAACCTGACCACGGTCCTGCGTCCGGATGGTTCCGCCGCCCGAGCCCGTTACAACGGGATGGGACTGCCCGTCGAGGTCGTGGAACCGGGCGGCGCCCGGTGGACGCGCGCCTACGACGAGCGGGGCAACCCCGTCGCCATCGTGGACCCCACCGGCGCCGAGACCCGCTTCACCTACGACGAGCGGGGTCACCGCACCTCGATCACGGGTCCGCTCGGCCACACCCAGCTGGTGGAGAACGACCCCGCCGGGCTGCCCGTCGCGGTGACCGATGCCCTCGGCAGCACCCGGAGGAGCGTGCGCGATCCGTTCGGACGCGTCCTCCGGGTGACCGATCCGCTGGGTCATGGCGCGAGTTACCACTGGACCGCCGAGGGGAGGCTCGCCCGCTACACGGGTGCGGACGGCGCGAGCGAGGTCTGGACCTGGGACGCCGAAGGCAATCTGGTCGAACACACGGACCAGACCGGTCGCACCACCCGCCGGTCGTGGACCGCGTTCGATCTGCCGCGGTCGCGTACCGCTCCGGACGGGACGACCTACGACTTCACCCATGACACCGAGCGGCGGCTGACGGCCGTCACCGATCCGTTGGGCCGCACCTGGACCTATGCCTATGACGCGGCGGGCCGCGTCGTCGCGGAGACCGACTTCAACGGCCGCACCCTGAGCTATGAGCACGACGCCGCCGGCCGTCTCGCGACCAGGATCAACGGTTCGGGCGAGAGCCTCACCTACACCCGCGACACCTTGGGCCGTGCGGTCCGGCAGCAGGCAGGCGACGGAGCCGTCACCGCTTTCGCCTACACGCTGGACGGGCAGCTCGCCGGCATGTCCAACGCGGACGCCGACGTCGTCATCGAACGCGACGCCGCCGGAAGGATTCTGGCCGAGACCGTGAACGGCCGCACCATGACGCTCGCGTACGACGGTGCGGGCCGGACCGTCGAGCGGCGCGCACCGTCCGGCGCGGTCTCCCGTTGGGAGTACGACGGGGTGGGCCGTCCGGCCGCCCTCACCGCCCAGGACACCACGATCACCTTCGCCTACGACGGCGCGGGCCGGGAGACCGAACGACACCTGGGCGGCAGCGCGACACTCTCCCAGCAGTGGGACCCGCTGTCCCGGCTGACCGGACAACTGCTCTCGACAGGACCCGAATCGCGTATCGTCCGGCAACGGTCGTACGCCTACCGGGAGGACGGACTGCTCGCCGGAATCACCGACAGCGTGAGCGGCATACGGCGTTTCGACCTGGACGCGGCGGGCCGGATCACCGGCGTGCACGGGCGGGACTGGACCGAGTCGTACGCCTATGACGCGGTGGGCAACCTCACGCTGGCGGACTCACCCGGCGCCGGCGCCGAGGGAGGCGAGCGGACGTTCACCGGCACCCTGCTCCGGCACGCGGGCCGTACGCTCCACGAGCACGACGGCGAGGGCCGGCTGGTACGCAGCACCCGCCGGCTGCTCAACGGCCAGACCCGCACCTGGACGTACACGTGGAACTCCGAGGACCGGCTGGTGGAAGTGGTCACCCCGGACGACACCACGTGGCGTTACCGCTATGACCCGCTCGGCCGGCGTACCGCGAAGGAGCGGCTGGCCGGGGACGGCAGCGTGGCCGGGACAACCCTCTTCACATGGGACGGCACCCGGCTCGCCGAGCAGGTCACCGCGGACGGGACCGCCACCACCTGGGACTACGCTCCGGGCACCCACCGTCCGGTCTCCCAGAGCACCGGCCAGGCCGAGGTCGACCGCCGCTTCTACGCCATCGTCACCGACCTCACCGGCACACCCACCGAACTCGTCGGTCCTGACGGCGACATCGCCTGGCACCTGCAGACCACCCTCTGGGGCGGCACGGTCCCCGGAGGCGGGAGCACGCAACCGGCGGACTGCCCGCTGCGCTTCCCCGGGCAGTACCTGGACGACGAGACGGGCCTGCACTACAACTTCCAGCGCTACTACGATCCCGCGGCCGCCCGGTTCGCGTCCCCCGACCCGCTGGGCCTGGAAGCCGCGCCGAACCACCACGCCTACGTGCCCAACCCGTTCACCTGGACGGACCCGCTGGGCCTGAAGTGCCTGGACGCCGCCGACCAGGCCCGGCACGACGCGGCACGCTCGACCGCTGTGGACGAGCACGGGAACATGCTGGGCGTCGAGGACGCCACCGGGGTCAGGATCATCGACGCGCAGAAACTCCAGGACGTCCGGGCCGATCTGCACGCGAAGCTCGGGCCCCCCGAGGTCAAAACGACCCCCAAGGGAGACATCGAGTTGTGGCGGCTCTCCGACGATCCGAAGGCCACGGTGACGTACCGGCCCTTCAGCGCCTCCCAGAAGAAGGGCCTGATGGGCGGGCCCACGATCGACTACAACGACGTGGATAAACTCGACATGAAGCGCTTCCACGCCCCCCATCCCTGAGACCGAGGACGATGTTCTCCGCAGAGCAGTACGCGAACGAGCTGGACTATCTCGTCCGATACGCCCACGACGACTGGGTGGGCTTCTCCGTCATCAGTGGGACGGTCGGCGGCCTGCTCGGCCGGGGGGCGACGATGGACCGGCAGCAGGAGCTGGCCCTCCGCATCGTCGGTGACCTGCTGAGCGCGGGTGCGCGAGCGGGGGATCTCACAGCGTCCGACGAGACCCCGTTCGCCGCGTGGGAGGGGAACCCGGCCGAGGTACTGGCCAGGATCGCCGCGGAGGTCCGGGCCATGCCCGGACTTCCCGACTCGGGCGACATCTGCTGGTTCACCGTCATCGACTGAGGTCGGACCGCGTGGACTCGCCCCAGCCTTCCGTCGCGTCGGTGCGATTCGCGTTCTCCGTCGACGATCTGCCGCCGCCCTCCGGGTTCGACCTCGGGCACATGGTGGTGACGGGGAACCTGGGTTCGTACTCATCGCGCGGCCGTACGCCGGACCAGGCGATGATGATCCACGTTTCCGTCTCCCTGCTTCTCGACGGGCTCCGCTCGCTCGTCGAAGCCAGCCGCGGCGGCCATGCGTTCGGCGCGGCCGACTCGTCCTTCTCGTTGAAGTTCTCCCTGACGAAGGACGGGACGATCACCACCCGGGCCCCCGGGACGCCGGTCGACCGGTCCGACGTACGGGCCGTCGTCACCGCGGTGTGGGCGGCGGCGAAGGAGTTCGCCGACGTTCAGCTACCCCTCCTGCCGGCGGACGACGCCGGCCGGCAGGATCTCGAGATGTCACTGGCCGGCTTCGCGCCGCTGGTCGCGCGTCCCGGATGACCGGGGCGGGAGCGGGTCAGACGCGGGTGACCTCGCCGCAGTCCTTCTTCGCGTCGTCGAGGGGCCTGCTGCGGTCGTACGGGTCGATCTGGGACGCGGAGGGGCCCGGGGTGGCGGAGGCGTTCTTGTCCGGGCCGATGCTCGGGTGCAGGAAGCCGTCGTAGATGTCGCAGGCCGTGTTGCCGATGTCCTGCCGGTACCCGGACACCCAGAGCCTGCCCGCGGTCACCTGCTCGATCCGGGGGTCGGCGACGTCGAAGTCCAGCACCCGCCGCACGATGGTGCGGGAGACGGCCGTCGAGCCGCCGGCGGCGGTCACCGGATAGACGAAGGTGACGTCGGCGTGCACGGTGACCGAGCCGGAGCTGCCCTCCTTGAAGGTGATCAGGCCGCGCGTCTTGATCACGCTGCCGACCGTCTTCACCTCCGCCGGGTTGAACCGGCTGGCCACCAGCAGCGGGTCGTGCTCCTTGTCGGGCTTGCGGAAGGAGGCGTCCCAGCGCGAGGTGATCTCCGTCTGCAGGGGGTCGACCAGGCCCATCGCGAGCTGCGGGCGCTCCCCGCGCAGCGTCGCCGGGTTGAGGTTCGTGTCGACCAGGAACTCCTTGGTCCTGCTCAGCGCGGACTCCACCTGCTTGCGCGTCATCCGGCCGACCGGCCGGGCCGTGGGCAGCACGATTCCGGCGGCGCCGTCCGCGTACTGGGCGGCCGGCGAGCCACGGAAGGGCTCGGCGAGCGTCGGGGTGTCCGCCAGGGGGTCGACGGACGGGGCGGCGGTGGGCGGCGCCGTCTCCGGGGGGAGGGTGGTCTGGCCGGCGGTGGGCCGGCCGGAGCCGTCCGAGCGGTGGCCCGTGGAATCGGTGGAGTCCGCGGCGTTGCCGAAGTCACCGTGCAGCCAGGCCACCGCGGTGGACGGGTAGAGCACCGCCAGGAGGACCCCGACGGTCAGCAGCACACCCAGCGCTCCGCGCAGCCGCCGCCGGGTCGCCCGGCCTTCTCTGTCCTGCCAGGCGGGGCCGGTGCGCCAGCCGGCGGGCTCGCCCGGCTTCGCCTTCGGTGCGCGCCCCCACCGCTTGTTCTTCTTCTGCTGCTGCTCGGCCAGCTCGGCCTCGCGCCGGAGCCGTTCGGTGACCATCCGGGCGCGTGCCGACGGCTCCTTCGGAGCCTGCGCCCGGATGTCCTGCTCGCTGTCCTGGACGAATTTCTCCCAGACGTCGTCCGGTATGGCGGACTCGTCCCCGGAAGCGGGTGGTTCAGTGGTCACGCTAGGCCCCCCACAGGCTGTTTCAGCACGTGAGGGCAGTTCTACAGGCCGGCCGCAAACCCTACAAGTCGGTTCTGGAGCGCAGGGCGCCGAGGGCCGAGCGGACCGCTTCGAGGTCCGCGTCGGATGCCAGGCCCGCGTGGTAGAGCCGTACCTCGGTGGCGCCGAGGCCCGCCGCGTGGGCCACGTCGGCGGCCAGCGTGCGCGGGCTGCCGCCCATGCCGGCCACGACGGGGAAGTTGGCGGCGAGGACGGTGTCCGGGCGCCGGTGGGGCGCGAACGGGCTCAGCACGGCGGCCCGTTCGGCCGCGCCGCCGGCGCAGGGCAGCACCAGGCCGTCGGCGTGCGAGAGCACGTCCTCCGCGTCGACGCCGACGTTCGCGCCCGTCCGGTGCGGGCCGGGGTCGGCGTGCAGCAGGATCCGGAAGCCGGAGCCGGCCCCGGCGCGTACCGCGGACACCATCTCCCGCTGGAAGTGGCGCGCCACCATGGCGCGCCAGCACAGCGTCGCACCGGCCAGGTCCACGCCGAGCAGCTTCTCGACCTCGGCCCACTCGGCCGCGCGGTCGGCGGGCCCCGGCTCCCGCTCGCCGGACCACACCGGCACCAGCGCGGTCCGCACGGCGCTCTGCAGGGTGTCGGGGTCCTGCCCGAGCCCCGCGTAGCCGTCCCGGCAGGTGCGGCAGAAGCACAGCGACATCAGGTACTGGGCGGCCCCGCCCAGCGGCACTCCGCCGATCTTGTCGTGCGCGTGCAGATGGCCGACGCCGTACCAGCCGCAGGACTCCAGTTCGGTCCCGTCGGTCCCCGGCCGGACCGCCGCCTCCACCGCGAGATCGACGGCGTAGGCCCGTACTTCCGGCTGGGCGATGCACGGCGCCCAGGGGTAGCGGTCGCCGTAGGCGTTGCGCACCGAGGTGCGCGGGAACTCCTCGCCCAGCCGGGAGTTGTGCGCGAGCACCACCCACGAGTGGACGGACAGCCCGGCGGCCGACAGCGCGGCCGCCGCCTCCCCGTAGGCGTCCGTCGCCGGCACCCACGCCTGCGGGTACGGGCGCAGCGAGCGCCCGCTCCAGCGCTTGGGGTCCGGCGGGTAGAGCACCGCCGCGTGCCGGGCAGTGACGATGCGCTGCCGCGGATGGCGGGGGGTCAGGGCACGGGTGGAGTGGTAGGCGGAGGCGAGCGTGACCTGCTGGACGCCGAGGTCGGCGATCCGGCGCGGGGCGTCCGGGTCACCGACGACGTCCCACGGGTAGACGAAGGCGGAGGCTCTCAACTTGGCTCCTCAAGCAGCGGGTCGGCACACGCGTGCCCGATGCTGCCGCACCGGGCGCCCGTTCGTCAGCTGTCGCTCAGCAGCGCCATGCCGCGCTCGATCAGTTCGGCAAGCTCCTTGACATGCGCGGGCGACGGTTCGACCAGTGGCGACCGCACCTCGCCGACGTCCAGACCGCGCAACCGGACGCCCGCCTTGACCAGCGAGACCGCATAGCCGCGGCCCTGGTTGCGCAGTGAGACCAGCGGCCGGTAGAAGCCGTCGATGAGCCGGTTGACGGTCTTGTCGTCGCCGGAGTTCAGCGCCTTGTGGAAGGCGAGGGCGATCTCGGGCGCGAAGCAGAAGACGGCCGACGAGTACAGCAGCACGCCGATGCCGCGGTAGGCGAGGCCGGTGAGTTCGGCGGTGGGCAGGCCGTTGAAGTAGAGGAAGTCGCGCTCGGGCAGCTCGGTGCGCACGGCGCTGACGATCCGCTGCATCAGGTCGAGGTCGCCGAGCCCGTCCTTGAGGCCGATGATGTTGGGGATCCTGGCCAGTTCGACGACGGTCTCGGATTCGAAGACGGCGTTGTCGCGCTGGTAGACGATGATGTCGAGCCCGGTGCCGGCGGCGAGGCCCGAGTAGTGCCGCAGCAGACCGGCCTGGTCGGGGACGACGAGGTAGGGCGGCATGGCGAGCAGTCCGTCCGCGCCCGCGTCCTCCGCCAGCCGCGCGAACTGCACGGCGAGGGCGGTCCCGTATCCGGCGCCCGCGACCACCGGCACCCGGCCGGCCGACACCTCGACGGCCGCGGCGACACAGGCCCGGAACTCCTCGGGGGTCAGCGCGTGGAACTCGCCGGTGCCGCAGCACGCGAAGACCGCGGCCGCGCCCGCCTCGATGCCTTCGCGCACGTGCGCGCGGAACATGTCGAGATCCAGCTCGCCGTCCGGGCCGTAGGCGGTGACGGGGAAGAACAGCAGGCCGTCGAGGCGCTCGGCAAGTGAGGCTGAGGTCATCGGATCCCCTTGAAGTTCTGTGCGCTCTTCTGGCTGTGCGCTCTTCTGATTCACGTCCATATTCGTGAACGCTGCCACGCTAAGCGAGTTCAGCCGCGCCGGTCAAGCGAACGGGCATGCCTTGACGGTGCCAGGGGCGCTCTTTAGCCTGTCCATAGATATGAATGATGTCCACGGAGGAGAACGATGCCTGCTCCCCGCACCATCCTGCTCACCGGCGCCGCGGGCGGCGTGGGCACCCTGATGCGCGACCTGCTGCCCGCGTACGGCTACGAGCTCCGCCTGATGGACGTCCGGCCCGTCGAAGGGGCACCGGACGCCGTCACGGCCGATCTCACGGACGCCGGCGCGCTGCGCGAGGCGGTCCGGGGCGTCGACGCGATCATCCACCTCGCGGGCATCTCGCTGGAAGCACCCTTCGAAAAGATCCTGCGGTCCAACATCGAAGGGACTTACCACCTCTACGAGGCGGCGCGCGAGGAAGGCGTACGGCGCGTCGTGTTCGCCTCCAGCAACCACGCGGTCGGCTTCACCCCGCGCCCCGCCGGAGACGACCCGCTGATCCCCATCGGCACCCCGCACCGCCCGGACACCTTCTACGGGCTGTCCAAGTGCTTCGGCGAAGACCTCGCCTCCCTCTACTGGGACCTGCACGGCCTGGAGACCGTCTCGCTGCGGATCGGCTCGTGCTTCCCGGCGCCGACCTCCGTACGGATGCTCTCGGTCTGGATGAGCCCGGCCGACTGCGCCCGGCTGCTGCACGCCGCGCTCACCGCCGAGGACGTCCGGCACACCGTCGCCTACGGCAGCTCGGCGAACACCCGCCTCTGGTGGGATCTGACGACGGCCCGCGCACTCGGTTACGAGCCGCAGGACGATTCCGAGCCCTACGCCGCCGCCCTCGTCGCCGAGCAGGGCGAGCTCGACCCGGCCAACCCCGACCACGCCCACCTGGGCGGGCCCTTCTGCACCGATCCGCCCATCTGGCCGTACTGACGGCGGAGGCGGACCGTGCGCCCGGCGCGTTCTCCACGGATGACGCAAGGTAATGGAACCGCAAAGCCGGGTCGATCGTTACCCGGGCATGACCGCAATGACACCCGGCTCGAATGTCCCGCTCTCCGTACCGCGCGTAGCGGTGGACGTCACCGCACCCGTGCGGCTCGACGTATCGGGCCTGCTGCTCACCGCCGACGGCAAGGTGCGCTCGGACGACGACTTCGTCTTCTACAACCAGCCGAACGGCCCGGGCGTGACCCACCGGTCGGGCCGCGGCACCGGACCCGACTCGATCACCGTGGACACCGGCGCCGTGCCCGACGGCATCGAGAAGATCGTCGTGACGGCGAGCCTGGACGCGGCGGGTGCCACCTTCGCCGGCACCGAACCGACGGCCACCGTCCGGGACGCCGACAGCGGCAGCGTCATCGCGACGTTCACCCCGCCCCGGCTGGGCTCGGAGACCGCGCTCGTGGTCGCCGAGGTCTACCGGCGCGGTGGCGCGTGGAAGGTGCGCGCGGTCGGCCAGGGGTACTCCAACGGGCTGTCCGGGATCGCCACCGACTTCGGGGTGAGCGTGGAGGAGCCCGCGACCGCCGCCCCGGCCGCCCCGCAGGCAGCCGCCCCGCAGGCACCCCCGGCTCCCCAGGCACCCGCGGCCCCGCAGGCCCCCCAGGCCCCGCCCGCCGCCCCGCAGGGCTTCGGCCCGCCGCCCGTCATGCCGAGCTCGCCCCCGCCGCAGCCGCCGGCCGCGCCCGCCGCTCCGGCGAAGATCAACCTGGACAAGGGCCGGGTCAGCCTCACGAAGAACCAGTCCGTCTCGCTGGTCAAGGGCGGCAAGCCGCTGATGTCCTCGGTGCGGCTGGGCCTCGGCTGGGAGCCGGCCTTCGGCGGCCGGGCCATCGACCTGGACGCCTCGGTCATCGCGTACGGCCCGACCCGCAACCACATCGAGACCTGCTACTTCGGCCGGCTCAGCATCATCAACGGCGCCATCCAGCACTCCGGCGACAACCTCACCGGCGCGGGCGCGGGGGACGACGAGACGATCACCGTCCACCTCGGCGGCCTGCCGCCCGAGGTCACCGGCCTCGTCTTCACCGTCAACTCCTACTCCGGGCAGAAGTTCAACAAGGTCGCCAAGGCGTACTGCCGGCTCCTGGACGGCGCCACCGGCGAGGAGCTGGTGCGCTTCGACCTGACGAACGGCGAGGCCCGCACCGGGGTCCTGATGTGCAAGATGGTCAAGCAGTTCTCCGGCGAGTGGGAGATGACCGCCCTGGGCGACTTCATCGACTCCCGCAGCGCCAAGGGCATGGTGAAGCCGGCCGCTGCGGCGCTGTAGCGCCACGGCGGCCGGCTGGTCACCTGATCAGCAGCGTCGGCCGGTCAGCAGGTGCGGCCGGTCAGCAGTGCTTCTGCCGACGCCAGGGGCCGGTGATCGCGAGCATGATCCCCGGCTCCTGGATGTTGGCGAACAGCGTGTGTCCGTCGGGCGAGAAGGTCACCCCGGTGAACTCGCTGTACGCCGGCTCCAGGTCGGTGCCGATGTTCAGCTCGTTGCGGGCGATCGGGTAGGTCCGGCCGTCGTCCAGAGCGCCGAAGAGGTGCTGGATGCCTTCGCCGTCCTCGGCGATGACGAGGCCGCCGTAGGGCGAGACGGTGATGTTGTCCGGGCCGTCGAACGGGCCGTCGGCGCCCGGGTCGGGGTTGACGCCGAGCAGCACCTTGAGGGTCAGCGTGCGGCGCTTCGGGTCGTAGAACCAGACCGCGCCGTCGTGCTGCACGGGGCTCTCGTCACGGGCGAAGGACGAGACGATGTAGGTGCCGCCGTCGCCCCACCACATGCCCTCCAGCTTGCGGGCCCGGGTGACCTCACCGGCCGCGAACTGCTTGCGCACCGAGACGGTCTTCGCGTCGCGGTCCGGGACGTCGACCCAGTCCACGCCGTAGACCGTGCCGGTCTTCGTCGCCCGCGACAGGTCGTCGACGAACTTGCCACCGGAGTCGAAGCACTTGAACGCCTGCAGCACGCCGGCGGTGTCGCCGAGCGTGTCCAGGTGGCCGCGGCCGTGGTGGAAGCCGGCCGGCGGCGTCCAGCGGTAGAGCAGCCCGTTCGGGCCGGAGGCGTCCTCGGTGAGGTACAGGTGGCCGCGCTTGGGGTCGACGACGACCGCCTCGTGCGCGTACCGGCCCAGCGCCTTGATCGGCTTCGGGTCGAGGTTGGCCTTGCGGTGGTACGGGTCGACCTCGAAGACGTAGCCGTGGTCCTTGGTCATGCCGTTGGAGCCGGCCTTGTCCTCGGTCTCCTCACAGGTCAGCCAGGTGCCCCAGGGAGTCGCGCCACCCGCGCAGTTGGTGGAGGTACCGGCGATGCCGACCCACTCGGCCACGTGGTCGCCGTGCTTGGCGACCTCGACGACGGTGCAGCCGCCGGCCGCCGCCGGGTCGTAGACCAGGCCCTCGATGAGCGGCACCGGGTGCGGCCAGTCGGCCCGCTTGCCGCGCAGCTCATGGTTGTTGACGAGCAGCGTCGCACCGCGCACGCCCTCGAAGGTGGCCGTGCCGTCGTGGTTCGACGGGGTGGACTCACCGGTCTCCAGCGTGGTGACGCCGGTGCGGGTGATGACCCGGTACGAAAAGCCCGCCGGCAGCCCGAGCAGGCCCTGCGGGTCCTCGACGATCGGGCCGTAGCCGAGCTCGGGCGCGTGGTGCCCGGCGGCCGCCGCCTTGGCGGCGGTCGTGGCCGGGGTGTCCGCGGCGAGCGCGCCCGGGGCGGTGGCGAGTACGTCGACGGCACCGGCCAGGGCTACACCGGCACCGGTGATCGCCGTGCGCTGAACGAAGTCTCTTCGGGTGAGCGGCACTCTGGGCTCCTTCTGTCGCGGGCTGCGGCGGTTACGCTCCTGCCCCGACAAGAACGCCGTGTGAACTGCGTCCGGCCACGGGCGGGCGACGTACGGATGAGCTCGACAACGTGATCGGACCGGCTTCCTCCGGCCCGGCGGACACCAGGCGCGACGGCGCCCCACCCCCGGTATAGCGGCGCCCGCCCCTCAGGACAACGGCGCCTCGCCGTGCGGTGGCCCAGCGGTCCGCCCCTCGGCGCAACGGCGCCTCACCGCGCGGAACCACGGCACTCCGCCCCTCGGTACAACGGCGCTGCTCGGTCCAACGGGCGCCGCACCACCTGGTGCGGCGCCGTGCGGCATCTGTCGTCTCAGCCACTCGCCTTGGAGCGGGCCTTGAACGCGGCCTTGCGGGCGGTCTTGGCGACCGCCTTGTCGGGGTGCAGCCGTCCCATCGCCTCCAGGACGTCCGACGTGGCCGGGTGGTCGACGCGCCACACCGCGTCGAAGAAGCCGTCGTGCTGGGCGACGAGGCCGGTCACGAGTTCGGCGAGCAGCTCGGGGCCGTGGTCCGAGTCGAGCTGCGCGGCCAGGGTGTCGACGGTCAGCCAGAACACCATCGCCTCGTCCGGCGCCGGCACGTCCTGCGCTCCGCGCTCGGTGAGCCACACCCGGGCCAGCCCGCCGAGCCGGCGGTCGTCGAGCACCTCGCGCAGCGCGGGTTCGGCGTCCGGGCCGAGCAGGCCGAGGGTCTGCTGGCACATCAGCCGGCGGCCGGGCGCGCCCAGGTCGTCGCCGGTGGACGCGATGAGCAGGTCGCGCGCCGCTTCGTCGGGCTTGCGGCCGTCGAGCCACAGTTCGGCCTCGGCGCGGGCCGCCTGGTCCGGGTAGTCGGTCATCGCGTCCAGGAGCACGGCCGCGGTCCGGTCGGCGAGGTCGCCGGTGGCGGGGGCGTGGGCGCCCGCGTCGAGCAGCCGGGCGCGGACGCCGAACACCCCGAGCGGGGTGAGCCGGACCAGGCCGTAGCGGGAGATCTCCTCCGGGTCGAGTTCGGCCAGCAGGGCCTCGTCGCCCGCGCTCCCGTCCTCGTCGGTCTCCTCGATGAGCGCGTCGTCGACCGGCCGGTACTCGATCAGGCCGGTGGGGGCGAGCAGCCGGAAGTGGTCGTCCAGCCGCATCATGACCTCGGTGACCTCCTCGAGGACGGCGTCCGTCGGCTCGTCCATGTCCTCGGGGACGACGAGCGAGGCCGCCAGGACGGGCAGCGGCACGGACTCGTACCCGGCCTCCTCCATCGCGCTGTACGCGTACAGGTTGGCGAGCGCCGTGTCGAGGAACTCGGCCTCCTCCTCCGGGTCCCAGTCCAGCGCGTCGAGGTCCAGGACCCCGTCGTCGTCCTGGTCGCCGCCGATGGCGGCGCGCAGCCCCTCGAAGTCCGGTGAGGCGGCCTCGGCGAGGGCGGCCTCCGCGGTGGCGAGCCAGACCTCCAGGACGTCCTGCGGCTCACCGGCGGTCAGTTGCGAGAGCGCCTCGCCGGGCAGTGCGGTGCCCGCGGGGTCGCCGGGCTCCGTGGCCTCACCTGCGGCCTCGTCGATCTCCAGCTCGACCATGCCGGTGTCGAGGGCGATGCCCCAGGCCTGCGAGGTCTCGGCCAGGCCGTCCTGGTCGGCGGTGAGGCCGAGTTCGGCCGCCGCGCGCAGCCGGTCGTCCTCCGTCAGCTCGCCCATGACGTCGACCCGGGTGTCGGGACCGGCCCAGCGGGCCAGCCGGACCGCACGCTCGAGCAGCGGTACGGCGAGCGCGAGCCGAGCCAGCTCGTCCTCGGGAAGCAGCCGCACCGGCGGCAGGGCGAGGCGGTCAGCGGCCATGGCGGGGTTCTCCTCAACAGCGGTGGGGGGTGACAGCGCCGCGCCGGTGGGGCAGCGCGAACCCAGCCTAGACGCGTCGGCACGCGGCACGTCCGGTTCACCTTCCGGTCAAGGTTCGTTCCCTTTTCGTCCGTTGTCCGGCTCTTGACAACACACATGCCGTACAAGGAAATTGACGCGCGTAGAACTTGTACCGGAGACCGTTGATCGCACATCAGTGACGCGCTCGCCCGTATCCCTCACGGAGGCCACGTTGACCACCCCTCGCTCCATCGGCGCCATAGCCACCGCCGCGCTCGCGGCCGGACTGCTGGCCATGCCGCAGTCCGCGACCGCGAACACGACCGCCGCCGACGGCGTGCGCATTCACGACCTCCAGGGCGCCACCCGGCTGTCCCCGCTGTCCGGCCAGGCCGTGACCGCGGTG
Source organism: Streptomyces sp. SID13666 (assembly GCF_010548325.1). Taxonomy (NCBI): domain Bacteria; kingdom Bacillati; phylum Actinomycetota; class Actinomycetes; order Kitasatosporales; family Streptomycetaceae; genus Streptomyces; species Streptomyces sp. SID13666. The sequence goes on from NZ_JAAGLX010000019.1 coordinate 72,004, forward strand.
CCCGGCATCGTCACCGGTGTCCGCGCCTACGGCTCCTCCAAGGGCTTCTGGATGCAGGACCCGACACCGGACGCGGACCCGGCGACCAGCGAAGGCGTCTTCGTCTTCACCAGCTCCAACCCCACGGTGGCGGTCGGTGACTCGGTGACGGTCTCCGGCACGGTCAGCGAGTACTACCCGGGCGGCAAGACCATCGGCGACCAGTCCGTCACCGAGATCACCAAGCCGGTGGTGACCGTCGTCTCCTCCGGCAACGCGCTGCCCGCCCCGGTGGTGCTGAACAGCGCCGCCGTCCCCGCCGCGTACGCCCCGACCGGCGACGCGGCGGCCGCCAACAGCATCGAGGCGCTGCCGCTGCGGCCCGCGACGTACGCACTGGACCTGTACGAATCCCTGGAAGGGATGAACGTCCAGGTCGCCGACACCCGCGTGGTCGGCGCCACCGACCCGTACTCCGAGCTGTGGGTGACGGTCAGACCCAAGGAGAACCCGACCCCGCGCGGCGGCACCGTCTACGGCGCCTACGCGAACCAGAACTCCGGCCGGCTGCAGATCCAGTCCCTGATCCCGACCGCCCAGCAGCCCTTCCCGACCGCGAACGTCGGCGATGTGCTCACCGGCACCACCGAGGGCCCGCTGGACTTCAACCAGTTCGGCGGCTACACCCTCACCGCGCGCACCATCGGCACGGTCACCTCCGGCGGTCTGCAGCCGGAGACGACGCGCAAGCAGAAGAAGGACGAGCTGGCGGTCGCGACGTACAACGTCGAGAACCTGGACCCGTCCGACCCGCAGACCAAGTTCGACCGGCTCGCCGTCGGCGTCGTCACGCACCTCGCCTCGCCCGACATCGTCGCCCTGGAGGAGATCCAGGACAACAACGGCGCCGTCAACGACGGTACGGTCGCCGCCGACCAGACGGTGAACAAGTTCATCGACGCGATCGTCGCCGCCGGCGGCCCGCGCTACCAGTGGCGCTCCATCGACCCGACGAACGGGACCGACGGCGGCGAGCCCGGCGGCAACATCCGCCAGGCGTTCCTCTACAACCCGGCGCGGGTCTCCTTCACCGACCGCCCCGGTGGCAACGCCACCACCCCCGTCTGGGTCTCCAGCAACCACGGCAAGGCCGCGCTCAGCGTCTCCCCCGGCCGGATCTCCCCCGGCGACAGCGCCTGGGCCGACAGCCGCAAGCCGCTCGCCGGTGAGTTCACCTTCCGCGGCAAGCCCGTCATCGTCATCGCCAACCACTTCGCCTCCAAGGGCGGCGACAGCCCGCTGACCAGCCGCACCCAGCCGGTGGTGCGCAGCTCCGAGACGAAGCGCCTGCAGCAGTCCGTCCAGGTCAACACCTTCGTGCGGCAGATCCAGGCGGTCCAGAAGGACGCCCGGGTCGTCGTCCTCGGCGACATCAACGACTACGAGTTCTCCGCCGCCGGCCTGCGCCTCACCGAGGGCCGCGCGCTCAAGGACCTCGTCCTGACGCTGCGTCCCAGCGAGCGCTACTCGTACGTCTTCCAGGGCAACTCGCAGGTGCTGGACCACATCCTCGTCAGCCCCTCCCTCGGCTCGCCCGACTACGACGTCGTCCACATCAACTCCGAGTTCGCCGACCAGGCGAGCGACCACGACCCGCAGGTCGTCCGCGTCCGCCCGTAGCGGCGCGCGCCGGTAGCGGTATGAGCTCCGTTGCGGCATGAGGTCCGTAGCAGCGTGAGGTCCGGGGCAGCGTGAGGTCCGGGGCAGCGTGAGGTCCGTAGCAGCGTGAGGTCCGGGGCGCCCGCCGGTTTCGGCGGCCGCCCCGCGCCCTCCTCGTCGAGGAGGGCTCCGGTAGCGTGTGGGTTCCTCGGTGGAACTCACAGGGGGCGTTGGAGATGCGGGAGATCACGTCGGCGGCGGAACTGCGGGAGCTGCTCGGGGAGCCGTCGCGGCGGGACGCGACGAAGGAGCGGCCGAGTCTGCACGAGCACGACAAGGCGTGGCTGGCCGCCTCGCCCTTCTGCCTGGTCGCCACCTCGGACGCGGACGGCAACTGCGATGTCTCCCCCAAGGGCGACCCCGCCGGGTTCACGCTGGTCCTCGACGACACCACGATCGCCCTCCCGGAGCGGTCGGGGAACCGCAGGGCCGACGGCTTCCACAACATCCTGGCCAACCCGCACGTCGGCCTGGTCTATCTGATCCCGGGACGCTGCGACACGCTCCGCATCAACGGCCGCGCCCGGCTGGTCCGTGACGCCGCGTTCTTCGACGACATGATCGTGAAGGGCCACCGCCCGCGGTTCGCGCTCGTCGTCGACATCGAGGAGGTCTTCTACCACTGCTCGAAGTCGCTGCTGCGCTCCGCGCTCTGGAAGCACGAGGCCTGGAACCCGGACGCGGCGCCGTCCCGGGCCCGGATCGCGAAGAGCCTGGAACGCAAGGACGAGGAGCTGGCGGACCTGGAGGTCTACTACGGCCCCCGCTACGCCGACAACATCTACCGCTGATACCGCATGCGGAACGGCCGGCCCCCGGTGGTGAAGGGGCCGGCCGTCGCGCTGTCCGCTGTTCCGGTGCGTCAGTTGTGGCTGTGCAGCAGCTCGTTGAGGCCGCCCCACGAGCCGGTGCGCTGCAGGACCTCGACCGTGCCGGTGGTGGAGTTGCGGCGGAAGAGGATGTTGTCGGCTCCGGAGAGCTCCAGGGCCTTGACGATCCGGCCGTCCGGGAGCGTCACGCGGGTGCCGGCGGTGACGTACAGGCCGGCCTCGACGATGCAGTCGTCACCGAGCGCGATGCCGATGCCGGACTCGGCGCCGAGTAGGCAGCGCTCGCCGATGGAGACGACCTCCTTGCCGCCGCCGGAGAGGGTGCCCATGATCGACGCGCCGCCGCCGATGTCGGAACCGTTGCCGATGACGACGCCCTGCGAGATCCGGCCCTCGACCATGGAGGTGCCGAGCGTTCCGGCGTTGAAGTTGCAGAAGCCCTCGTGCATGACGGTGGTGCCCGCGGCGAGGTGGGCGCCGAGGCGGACACGGTCGGCGTCGGCGATACGGACGCCGGCGGGGGTGACGTAGTCCGTCATACGCGGGAACTTGTCGACGCCGTAGACGGAGAGGTGCAGGCCCTCACCGCGGGCGGCGAGGCGCGCGGCCTCGATCCCGGCGATCGGTACCGGGCCGATGGAGGTCCAGGCGACATTGGCGAGCAGCCCGAACAGGCCTTCCAGGTTCTGCCCGTTGGGGCGCACCAGACGGTGGCTGAGCAGGTGCAGGCGCAGGTAGGCGTCGTGCGCGTCGAGCGGCTTGTCGTCGGTCGAGGCGATGACGGTACGTACGGCGACGACCTCCACCCCGCGGCGCGGGTCCGGCCCGAGCGCCTTCGGCGCGGCGGCGCCCAGCAGCTCGGCGGCGCGCTCGGCGGTCAGCCGCTCGGTGCCGGCCGGACCGGGGTCGGCGACGAGCTCGGGGGCGGGGTACCAGGTGTCCAGGACCGTGCCGTCATCGGCGATGGTGGCAAGGCCGGCGGCAACGGCGCCGGTGGAGCGGTTAACGGTCGAAGCGGTCGTGTCAGTCATGCCTCGCACGCTAGCCGCTGGTCACGCCCGATGCCCAACCGGCCCGGCATGCGGAACGGGGTTTCCGCCGGAGGCGTCGTGGCCGAAGGTGCCGGGAGGAAGGCGGTCAGGTCTGGATCTCGCTCGGGACCGGCGACGGGGACGGTGACGAGGACGGCGAAGGGGACGGCGACGACACGAGTGCCTTGTCCATGGACCGCCGCTCCCGCGCCCCCGCCGCCAGCACCGCCGCCCCGGCCAGCGCGGCGAGCGCGCCGCACACCGGCCAGAGCAGCCCCGGCGCCGCCGAGTACAGCGCGCCGCCGAGCGGTGGGCCCAGGACGGCGCCGCTGATCGAGGCGCCGGCGTACAGGCTCTGGAAGCGGCCCTGGAGGTGCGCGGGCGAGCTGTCGGCGACATAGGCCGAGGCGGGGGTCTTGTAGAGGATCTCGCCGCCGGTGACCAGCAGCATCATGAGCACGGCGGTCGCGATGTACGCGCCGGCGGCGAGGCCGCCGAAGCCGGCTCCGACGAGGACCAGCCCGGCGCCGATGATCTTCAGGGGCGCGCGCTTGCGCAGCCCGACGGCGGCCGGCAGTTCCAGGCAGAGGATCAGACCGCCGTTGAGGGCGAGCAGCCAGCCGTAGACGCCGGTGCCGATGCCGTGGTCGGCGAGGAAGACCGGCAGGGTCGAGTACTGCTGCCGGTAGACGGTGTCGACGACGACGATCGCGGCGAGCAGGACGAGGACGGCGGGACGGGCGCGCAGCGCCGTCCACAGCCCGGGGGCGTCCGCCGGCACGGAGGCCCGGTGGCGGCGTGCGACGTGCGCCGGCAGGACGCGGGCCGCGTAGCCGGCGAAGGCCAGGGTGCCGAGGCCGTCGGCCACGAAGAGCCAGCCGTACGAGAAGTGCGCGGCGAGCAGCGCGCCGAGCGGCGGACCCACGGTGAAGCCGGCGTTGGCCGCGAAACGGTGGACGGCGAAGCCCTGCCGCCGCGCCCCCTCGGGTACGGAGACCGCGACGAGCGCGGCGTTCGCGGCGCGGACGGTGCCGCTCGCGTACTGGCACAGCGGCAGCACCAGGATCAGGGCGGGCGTCGGCAGGACGGGCAGCGCGACGAGTCCGAGGCCGGAGACGAACGCTCCGGCGAGCATGGTGCGGCGGTGGCCGTAGTGGTCCCCGAACCAGCCGCCGGTGAAGTTGCCTGCGACCAGACCGATACCGCCCGCGCCCGCGATGAGCCCGGCCTGCGGCACGCCGAGCCCGCGCTGACCGGTCAGGTACACGAAGAGGTACACGAAGGTGAAGCTGACGAGCATGTTGACGAACGTCCCCGCGGCCAGCAGCCACACGACCTTCGGTACGTCCCGTATCGCGCCGCCCCGTATCCCGCCGCCGCCCCGCGCCCCGCTCGCCATGCCGTCTCCCCACCCGAATGAGTTCCTTATGGGAACTGACCATGGCAGGATGGGACGCCACGGTCAACGGCGTATCCGGAACGGACCGGAGGACAGGGGGTGTCGCATGGCCCGGCGAACCGACCTCGGGGACGCGAACTGTGCCATCGCCCAGGCTCTGGACGTGGTCGGCGACTGGTGGACGCTGCTGGTCGTCCGGGACTGCGCCCGCGGCGTGCACCGCTTCGACGAGTTGCAGCGCGAACTCGGCATGTCCCGCAAGGTGCTCGCCGAACGGCTGAAACTGCTGGTCGACGCCGGGGTGCTGGCCCGCGAGCCCTATCAGGAGCGGCCGGTCCGCCACGAGTACCGGCTGACGCCGCGCGGCCGGGCGCTGCTGCCCGTGCTGGTCGCCCTCCAGGACTGGGGCGACGCCTGGATCCTCGGGGACGGAGAGCCCCCCGTCACCACCGCCACCGCGGCCGAGGGCTCCCGCGAGGCCGGACGCGTCCACGACCTGATCGGCACCCGGGTGCCGCGACTGACCCTGCCCGGGGCGGACGGCATGGCCCACGACCCGGTCGCGGACGCCGCGTTCACCGTCCTGTACTGCTTTCCCGGCGCGTACGCCCGCCCCGAGTCCTACCCTCCGGGGTGGGCCGGCATCCCGGGCGCGACGGGCTGCACCCTCGAATCGTGCACCTACCGCGACCGCCTCGCCGATTTCACCGCGGCGGGGGCCGCGGTGCACGGCGTCAGCGGCCAGCGCCCGGACGAGCAGCGCGCCTTCGCCGCCAAGGAGCGCCTGCGCTTCCCGCTCCTCTCGGACGCGGACCTCACCCTCACCGCCGCCCTCCGCCTCCCCACCTTCCGCGCCGGCGGCACCACCCGCCTCAAACGCCTCACCCTGGTCATCGACGCCGACCGCGTCATCCGCGAAGTGATCTACCCGATCACCGACATCACCCAGAGCATCGACACCGCCCTGACCACGGTCCTGACCCACAGCCGCGCGTAGCGCGCCGCCGCACGACCCCGTACGCATGTCCTGACGCCGACCCGATATCGGCCACCGGTTCGACAGCGGTTCACGCTTTTCAGCGGCACGAGCCCCAACCTGCCTGGTAGCGAGGGTCCGGGCCGTAGCTTCCCTGCATGCCCGACGACTGGGAGATCGAACTCGAACCCGAGGTGCGGGAATGGCTGGATGTCCTGCCACGTGCGCAGTACAGAACGGTGGAACGCCATGCGGACCGCCTCACCGAGCAGCCCACCACGTTGGGCGAGCCGTACTCCCGGCACCTCGACGGCTCCTTACGGGAGCTGCGCTTCTTTCTGGGCACCGGAGCGGTCCGTCTTACCTACTGGTTGGCCCCGGACCGTCGTATCGTGTTGCTCACGGTCTTTCGGAAGACCCGGATGCGGGAAGAAGCCCAGGTTCAGGGCGCCCTGTGGGCGCAGAAGGAATGCGAGTCCGGGCACCCCGCGGCCCGTACGATCTATCACCGCACTTTCGAGGAGCTGCTGTGAGCAGGGGCTACCACTCATCGTGGAAGATCCCGGACGAGCACCGGGCCGACTCCGCCTATGTCGAGGCCGGTGCCGCCATCGCACTCGGTCAGGCCGTCCATGACCGGCGTACCGCGCTGGGCCTGTCCCAGGCGGGACTGGCCCAGCGCGCAGGCCTGACCGAATCCGATCTGGAGCGGGTCGAGGGTGGTGCGGTGGTACCGACACTCGAACTGCTCAGGACGCTGGCGACGGCACTCGACGCCACGATGGATCTGACGATCGAGCCGGCCGCGACGCACGTCACCTTCGCCCCGCACGCCGCTTAGGGCACAACACGCCGGCCCGCCGGTCAGCCGAGCAGGCGGCCGAACATTTCGCGGGCGTAGGCGCGGTCGTAGGTGCCTCCGGTCAGGAGGACCTGGAGGCAGATGCCGTCGATGAGGGCGATCAGGGCACGGGCGGTGGCCGGGTCGGTGCGGGTGGCGAGGAGGGTGGTGGCCTGGTCGACCCATTCCGCCGCGATGGGGCGGACCGCCTCGCGGCGCAGGGCCGCGAGGTAGAGGTCGTAGTCCAGCTCGATCAGGGTCCGGTCGCCGGAGAGCCACACCTCCAGCAGCCGGGACAGCTCGTCCGCGACAGCGGCCGACGTGGCCGGTTCGACCCGGGATTCCAGCCCGTCCCCCGGCCCGGCTACCGGCCCTGAGCCCTGCTCTGAGCCCGGCCCGGAACTCGGATCCGCGAAGAGCGGGCTGTCCTTGATGGACTGGGCGAAGCCCTCGTTGGCCTGGCGGAGGGCGGCGACGAGCAGGTCGTCGAGGGTCGCGAAGTGGTACGTGGTCGAGCCGAGGGGGACGTCCGCCTCGGCGGCGACCGAGCGGTGGCTGAGCCCGGCGATGCCGCGTTCGCCGACCACCCGGATCGCGGCGTCGATGATGCGGCGGCGCCGGTCGGGGTCGTAGCGGCGGGCCATCAGTGCGACCCGCCGAGGTTGAGCACGATGACGCCGGCGATCACCAGCAGCACCCCGAGGACCTTCGCGGCGTTCGCCGCCTCCCCCAGGAAGACCATCCCGATCGCGGCGATGGCCGCGGTGCCGACGCCCGCCCAGATCGCGTACGCGGTCCCGACCTCGACCGTCTTCAACGTCTGCGCGAGCAGCGCGAAGGCGATGACGTAGCCGGTGACCGTGATCGCCGACGGCCACAGCCTGCTGAAGCCGTCGCTGTACTTCATCGCGGTGGTTCCGAGTATCTCGGCGATGATGGCGCCGCCCAGCATGATGTACCCCATGTGTACCAGCGTACGCAACGATGCGTACGCCCGTACACATGAGTCGGAACCGGCGGCCGGGTCAGCTCACCGTGAACCAGGTCGCGCGGGACTTCTTCCACTCCGCGTGCGTGAGGTCCTTCGCGTCGGTGCCGTCGCCGTACAGGTCGGCCGAACCGTCGTCGGTGACGAGCTGCGCGCGGGCGCCCGGCACGGTCAGGTCCGGGACGTCCACGACGGCCTCCCAGCCGCCCGCGTCGGTGGTCGGCAACTGGACGCGCTGGACCGGGGCGTGGCCCGGGACGCCGTCCCACGAGTACAGCGCGTACGGGTCGCTGTTGTCGTCGGCGGCCCAGGAGCCGGCCACGATCAGATACTGGTCGGCGGCGTTCTTGCGGATGTCGCGGATGCTGAGGCCGCCCAGGTCGAGCTCGATCGGGGCGCCGAAGACGGCCTTGGTGCCGGTGATCACCTTGTCGATGTTGGTGACCGGCACGATCAGCGCCTTGCCGCCCGGCACGTGCGGGGCCAGCGGGGCGCGGAAGCCGATGTACGCGGTGGTGGTGCTGCCGGGCGCGAACTCCAGGCCCTCGACGTTGAACCCGTCGATCTGCTTGGGCACTTCGCCCGAGGCGGCGCCGGCCGCGAAGCCGTAGTGGTCGCCGTTGGCCTTGTCCCAGGCGATCAGGTCGGCGCGCAGGTCCTTGTACTTGCCGCCCAGCGCGAGCTGGGTGCTCGCGCCCGAGCCGGTCACCGTCGTGGTGAACAGGGTGGCGCGGTCGGGCTTGATCTCGCCGTCCTTGTTGTTGCCCAGCGAGCCGGTCCAGTAGATCGTGTTGCCGACCCGGGCCGCCGCCTCGATGTCGATCTCCTTGGAGACGCCGAGCGAGGAGCTGAAGTCCCAGGTGCGCACCGGCGCGCCGGACGCGGCGCGGTCGTACAGCCGCAGCGTGTTGGACTCGTCGTCGGCCACGACGGCGTAGCCGCCGCCGACGTCCACCGCGGCCGAGGCGTCACTCGAACCGGTGAAGTAGCGGGTGTCCGCCGCGAACTGGACCGCCGGCGAGGCCGCGTAGTGCAGCGTCTTGGTCGCGGTCTTGCCGCCGAGACCGGTGACCTTCAGCGTCAGATCGGTGTAGCCGGAGCCGTGCGCGGCCACCGCGACCCGGCGGGCCCCGCCGGTCCCCGTCACCGTGACGTCGCCCGTGCCCGCGACGGCGGACTTCGAGCTGGCCGAGGCGGCCACCGTGAGCGCCGAGGCGTCGGCGCCGCTCTGCGAGACCGTCGCGGTGACCACCGGGTCGCCGGTCGCGCCGACGGCACCCGACAGGTACGCGGCGGACAGCGTGATGACCGGCGTGCCGTAGCTCGCGGCGTGCGCGGGGGCGGGAGCGGCGAGGCCCATGGCGCCCAGGGCGAGAGCCGCACCCGCGGCCAGACCGGCCCTGCGGACGGACGGGGAAACGTAAGGCTGCACGAGGAGTGCCCTTCGACGTCGCTGATGTCGTGGCAAACCCTCGGGCACAGCCGACAACGAGGGACCCCCGCAGGGCATACATCCGGCGAACAACGGCGGACGGCCCGCACGCGCGAGGCGTGCGGGCCGTCCGGTGGTACCGGTGGTGCGAGGGGAGCGGTGCGTGCTCAGCCGATGTTGAAGCCGAGCGCCCGCAGCTGCTCGCGACCGTCGTCGCTGATCTTGTCCGGGCCCCACGGCGGCATCCAGACCCAGTTGATCTTGAGGTCGGCGACCAGTCCGTCGGTCGCCGAACGCGCCTGGTCCTCGATGACGTCGGTCAGCGGGCAGGCCGCCGAGGTGAGCGTCATGTCCAGCGTCGCGACGTTCGAGTCGTCGACGTGGATGCCGTAGATCAGGCCCAGGTTGACGACGTCGATGCCCAGCTCGGGGTCGACGACGTCGTACAGCGCCTCGCGGACCTCCTCCTCGGAAGCCGGCTTGGTGGTGACTGCGGACACGGCCTCGGCCTCGACCTCGGCCACTTCTGCGTTGTCGGTCATGCGGACTCCCTTTCGGACAGCGCCTGTGCGGTCGCGTCCTTCCACGCCATCCAGCTCAGCAGGGCGCACTTCACGCGCGCCGGGTACTTGGAGACACCGGCGAACGCGACAGCGTCCTCCAGCACCTCTTCCATCGCGTCGTCCGGCTCCAGCTTGCCCTTGGACTGCATCAGCTCCAGGAAGACCTCCTGGACCTTCATCGCCTCGTCCAGCTCGCGCCCGACCACCAGCTCGTTCATCACCGAGGCGCTGGCCTGGCTGATCGAGCAGCCCTGGCCCTCGTAGGAGACGTCCACGATCTTCGAGCCGTCGAGCTTGACCCGCAGCGTGATCTCGTCGCCGCACGTCGGATTGACGTGGTGCACCTCGGCGTCACCGTCGCGCAGGCCACGCCCGTGCGGGTGCTTGTAGTGGTCCAGGATCACTTCCTGGTACATCGAATCCAGCTTCACCAGTCAGCCCTCACCCGAAGAAGTTCCGTACGTGCTCCAGTCCCTCGACGAGGGCGTCTACCTCCGCGGGGGTGGAGTACAGATAGAACGACGCCCGCGTGGTCGCGGGAATTCCGTAGCGCAGGCAGACCGGGCGTGCGCAGTGGTGTCCGACGCGGACCGCGATGCCCTGTTCGTCCAGTACCTGGCCCACATCGTGCGGGTGGATGTCACCCAGCACGAACGAGATCGCCGCGCCCCGGTCCTCGGCCGTCGTCGGGCCGATGATCCGCAGGTCCGGGACCTCCAGCAGGCGCTTCACCGCGTATTCGGTGATGGCGTGCTCATGGGCCTCGATCTTGTCCATACCGATCGCGGTCAGATAGTCCACGGCCGCGCCCAGCCCGACCGCCTGCGCGATCGGCGGGGTGCCGGCCTCGAACTTGTGCGGCGCCGGGGCGTACGTCGAGGAGTGCATCGAGACCGTTTCGATCATCTCGCCGCCGCCGAGGAACGGCGGCAGGTCCTCGAGCAGCTCCTGGCGGCCCCACAGCACGCCGATGCCGGTCGGGCCGCACATCTTGTGGCCGGTGAAGGCCACGAAGTCGGCGCCGAGCGCCTGCACGTCGAGCGGCATGTGCGGCGCGGCCTGCGAGGCGTCGATGAGGACCAGCGCGCCGACGTCCTGGGCACGCCGGACGATCGCGTCGACCGGATTGATGGTGCCCATGATGTTGGAGACCAGGGTGAACGAGACGATCTTCGTCTTCTCGGTGATCACCTGGTCGATGTCGGAGAGGTCGAGCCGGCCGTCGTCGGTCAGCCCGAACCACTTCAACTTCGCGCCGGTGCGCTGCGAGAGCAGCTGCCACGGAACGATGTTGGAGTGGTGCTCCATCTCCGTGATCACTATCTCGGTCTCGCGGTCCACCCGGTAGGGCTCGTCGGCCCACCCCAGCATGTTCGCGACGAGGTTGAGTGACTCCGAGGCGTTCTTGGTGAAGATCACCTCGTCACGGCTCGGCGCGTTGATGAACGCGGCGACCTTGTCGCGCGCGCCCTCGTAGAGCGCCGTGGCCTCCTCGGCGAGCACATGCACGCCACGGTGGACGTTGGCGTTGTGCTGCTCGTAGTACGCGTTCAGCGCGTCGAGCACCTGGCGCGGCTTCTGCGAGGTCGCAGCGTTGTCCAGGTACACGATCTTCTTGCCGTCGTGGACCATGCGGTCCAGGATCGGGAAGTCCTTGCGGATCGCCTCGGTGTCGAGGAGGCCATGCAGTGGTGTCACGCGGAAGCGCCGCCCTTCGTGCTGTATGCCTCGTAGCCCTCGTTCTCCAGCTTGTCGGCCAGCTCGGCGCCGCCGGACTCGGCGATGCGGCCGTTCGAGAAGACGTGAACGAAGTCGGGCTTGATGTAGCGCAGGATGCGGGTGTAGTGGGTGATCAGCAGCGTGCCGACCTCACCGGTCTCGCGGACGCGGTTGACGCCCTCGGAGACCTGGCGCAGCGCGTCGACGTCCAGACCGGAGTCCGTCTCGTCCAGGATCGCGATCTTCGGCTTGAGAAGCTCCAGCTGGAGGATCTCGTGGCGCTTCTTCTCACCGCCGGAGAAGCCCTCGTTGACGTTGCGCTCGGCGAAGGCCGGGTCCATCTGGAGCTGCTCCATCGCGGACTTGACCTCCTTGACCCAGGTGCGGAGCTTGGGAGCTTCGCCGCGGATCGCGGTGGCCGAGGTGCGCAGGAAGTTGGAGACCGAGACTCCGGGGACCTCGACCGGGTACTGCATGGCGAGGAACAGGCCGGCGCGGGCGCGCTCGTCGACGGTCATCGCGAGGATGTCCTCGCCGTCGAGCGTGACGGTGCCACTGGTGATCGTGTACTTCGGGTGGCCGGCCACCGAGTAGGCCAGGGTGGACTTGCCGGAGCCGTTGGGGCCCATGATGGCGTGCGTCTCGCCCTGCTTCACGGTCAGGTCGACGCCGCGGAGGATCTCGCGGGGGCCGTTCTCGGCCTCGACGGAGACGTGCAGGTCGTGGATCTCAAGCGTTGCCATGGGTGCCTCAGGACTCCTGGGTGACGGAGACGAGCACGTCGTCGCCGATGATCTTTACGGGGTATACGGGTACGGGTCGCGTCGCGGGCAGCCCGGACGGCTTGCCGGTACGCAGGTCGAAGCTGGAGCCGTGCAGCCAGCACTCGATCTGGCAGTCCTCGACCTCGCCCTCCGAGAGGGAGACGTTCGCGTGCGAGCAGATGTCGTTGATCGCGAACACCTCGCCCTCGGTGCGCACCACGGACACCGGCGTACTGCCGATCTCGACGCGCTTGGGCGTGTCGTCCTCCAGCTCGCTCAGCGAGCAGGCGATGACGAAACCTTGGGCATCCTGGGCCGTGGCCATCAGACGGACGCCTCCAGCTCCGCGTCGATCTTCGCCATCAGGCGCTCTTCGAGGTCGGGCAGACCGATCTGCTGGACGAGCTCGCCGAAGAAGCCGCGCACGACCAGCCGGCGGGCCTCGATGGTCGGGATGCCGCGGGACATGAGGTAGAAGAGCTGCTCGTCGTCGAAGCGGCCGGTCGCCGAGGCGTGGCCGGCACCGGCGATCTCGCCGGTCTCGATCTCCAGGTTCGGGACCGAGTCGACCCGCGCGCCGTCCGTGAGGATCAGGTTGCGGTTGAGCTCGTAGGTGTCGGTGCCCTCGGCGGCGGCGCGGATGAGGACGTCGCCGATCCAGATCGCGTGCGCGTCCTTGCCCTGCAGCGCGCCCTTGTACGTGACGTTGCTGCGGCAGTGCGGCGTGTCGTGGTCGATGAAGAGCCGGTGCTCCTGGTGCTGGCCCTCGTCGGTGAAGTACAGGCCGAACAGTTCGGCGTCGCCGCCCGGGGCACCGTAGATGACCCGCGGGTGCAGCCGGACCAGGTCGCCGCCGAAGGTGACGATCACGGACTTGAAGCGGGCGTCGCGGCCGACCAGCGCGGTGTGCTGGGCGACGTGCACCGCACTGTCGTCCCAGTCCTGGACCGAGACGACGGTGAGCTTGGCGCCGTCGCCGATCAGGTACTCGACGTTGGCGGCGAGCGTGGCGTCACCGGTGTGGTCGATGACCACGACCGCCTCGGCGAAGGCACCGATCTCGATGACCTGGTGGCCGTAGGCGGTGCCGCCCTCGCCGTGCACAGCGATCCGGACCGGCTCGGTGAGCACGAGGTCCTTGGGGATCGAGACGACCGAGGCCTTCTCGAAGGAGCTGAACGCCTGGGCCACGACCCGGTCCGCGGGCTTGCCGGCCTTGCCGACGCGGGCGTCGGTGCGGTCCACCGTCTCGACGGTGACGCCCTCGGGGGCGGTCACGTCGACCCGGAGGCCGCCGTTCGCCTTCGCGGTGCCGTCGTGCAGGCCGCGCAGCCGCTCCAGGGGAGTGAAACGCCACTCCTCCTCGCGACCGTGCGGCACCGGGAAGTCGGCCACGTCGTAGGACGGCGCGGCGCTGACCCGGGCATCGGCGGGGTGACCCACCGTGATGGCACCTTCGGTGGTGCTGCCGGCAGGGATGTTGTCAGCCATGGCTTGTCGTACTGCTCTCTTTCTGGATGAACGTCGTCGCGTCGCTGGTGGACAGGCCGTCGGACCGTACGGGTGCGCTCGCGCACCCGTACGGTGACGTCGTACTAGCCGACGGAGCCTTCCATCTGCAGCTCGATCAGGCGGTTCAGCTCCAGCGCGTACTCCATCGGCAGCTCACGCGCGATCGGCTCAACGAAGCCGCGCACGATCATCGCCATCGCCTCGAACTCCGTCATACCGCGGCTCATCAGGTAGAAGAGCTGGTCGTCGGAGACCTTGGAGACCGTCGCCTCGTGGCCCATGGAGACATCGTCCTCACGGACGTCCACGTACGGGTACGTGTCCGAGCGGGAGATCGTGTCGACGAGCAGGGCGTCACAGAGCACGTTGGACTTGGCTCCGGCCGCGCCCTCGCCGATCTCGATGAGACCGCGGTAGGAGGTACGGCCGCCGCCACGCGCCACGGACTTGGAGACGATGTTGGACGACGTGTTCGGCGCCATGTGCACCATCTTCGCGCCGGCGTCCTGGTGCTGGCCCTCGCCCGCGAAGGCGATGGACAGGGTCTCGCCCTTGGCGTGCTCGCCCATCAGGTAGACGGCCGGGTACTTCATGGTCACCTTGGAGCCGATGTTGCCGTCGACCCACTCCATCGTGGCGCCCTCGTAGGCGACCGCGCGCTTGGTGACCAGGTTGTAGACGTTGTTCGACCAGTTCTGGATGGTCGTGTAGCGGCAGCGGCCGCCCTTCTTCACGATGATCTCGACCACGGCGCTGTGCAGCGAGTCCGAGGAGTAGATCGGCGCGGTGCAGCCCTCGACGTAGTGGACGTAGGCGTCCTCGTCGACGATGATCAGCGTCCGCTCGAACTGGCCCATGTTCTCCGTGTTGATACGGAAGTAGGCCTGCAGCGGAATGTCGACATGCACGCCCTTGGGGACGTAGATGAACGATCCGCCGGACCACACGGCCGAGTTCAGCGAGGCGAACTTGTTGTCGCCCACCGGGATGACGGTGCCGAAGTACTCCTGGAACATCTCCGGGTACTGCTTCAGCGCGGTGTCGGTGTCGAGGAAGATGACGCCCTGCTCCTCCAGGTCCTCACGGATCTGGTGGTAGACGACCTCGGACTCGTACTGGGCGGCGACACCGGCGACGAGACGCTGCTTCTCGGCCTCCGGGATGCCCAGCCGGTCATAGGTGTTCTTGATGTCCTCGGGCAGGTCCTCCCAGGAAGCGGCCTGCTTCTCGGTGGAGCGCACGAAATACTTGATGTTGTCGAAATCAATGCCGCTGAGGTCCGAGCCCCAGGTCGGCATGGGCTTCTTGCCGAACAGTTTCAGACCCTTGAGCCGCAGCTTCAGCATCCACTCCGGCTCGGATTTCTTCGCGGAGATGTCGCGCACGACATCCTCGTTGATTCCACGCCGGGCGTTGGTACCGGCGGCGTCCGAGTCGGACCAGCCGAACTCGTACGTGCCCAGCCCATCGAGTTCCGGGTGCGTGGTCTCCGTGGGAGCAGTCATGCGGGGTTCCTCCCGGCCGTACTGGCGGATGCGTTATTCACTGCGGTATTGGTATTCACTGCGGTACCGGCCTGCTGTTTTTGCTGGTGTTGCGGGTGCTGCGGGATGTACGTCGTGCAGACGCCGTCGCCGTGGGCGATGGTGGCCAACCGCTGGACGTGGGTTCCCAGCACGTGGGAGAAGACCTCGGCCTCCGCCTCGCACAGCTGCGGGAACTCCTCGGCGATGTGCGCCACCGGGCAGTGGTGCTGGCACAGCTGCTCGCCGGCGGGCTCCCGCGCGCCGGAGACGGCCGACGCACTGCGGGTGGTAGCAGCGTACCCGTCCTCACTCAAGGCCTTGGCGAGCGCCTGGGTGCGCTGGGCGGGGTCCGCCGCCTCGACGGCGGCACGGTAGCGGTCCGCCTGCTTGGCGACCCGGGCCCGGGCGAACGCGGTGACCGCGGCATCGCCCGTCTCCCCGCCGCCGGCGGACTGCGCGATCCAGCGCAGCGCGTCGGCCGCGATCTGGTCGTAGGCCTGGTCGAAGGCGTCGCGCCCGCAGTCGGTGAGCGAGAAGACCTTGGCGGGGCGTCCTCGGGTGCGTGCCCCGTAGACCCGCTGCTCACGCGGCTCGACGATGTTCTCCGCGACGAGATGGTCCAGGTGGCGGCGGACGGCGGCCTGGGTGAGGCCCAGCCGCTCCGCCAGGTCGGCGGTGGTCGAAGGACCGTGGTCCAGGATCGACCGGGCGACCCGGTTGCGGGTACTCCGCTCCCCGGTCGTCTGCTCCTCCTGGGCCGCGCCGACGTTTTTCACAACTTCATTGTTGCGTAATTCATCGGGCCCCGGCAACCCATGCCGGATTCCACTCCCGGTGGAGTTCGTCACTTAGGCAAACCTAAGTTGACCTGCGGAATTACTGAATCAAGATCTTTTCCCCGCGCATTCCGTCCGGCCGCCGGGCGTCCCGCCCCGGGCGGGTTCAGGGCACCGACCGGCGCTCCTTAGACTCACAGGCATGCGAAGCGGCAGCACCAGTCAGTCACCGGCGGTCGAGATCGCCGGCCTGGTCAAGCGGTACGGCGACAAGTCCGCGGTGGACGGTCTGGACCTGACGGTGGCGGCCGGTTCGGTGACCGCCGTGCTCGGGCCGAACGGCGCGGGCAAGACCACCACCGTCGAAACCTGTGAGGGCTACCGGCGCGCCGACGCCGGGAGCGTCCGGGTGCTGGGCCTCGACCCGGCCACCGAGGGTGCCGCCCTGCGGCCGCGCATCGGAGTGATGCTGCAGTCCGGGGGCGTGTACCCGGGGGCGCGCGCCGAGGAGATGCTGCGGCACACCGCCGCGCTGCACGCCCGCCCGGTGGATCCCGCGCTGCTCATCGAGCGGCTCGGCCTGGAGTCCTGCGGCCGCACCCCGTACCGCCGGCTGTCCGGCGGCCAGCAGCAGCGGCTCGCGCTCGCCATGGCCGTCGTCGGCCGGCCGGAATTGGTCTTCCTCGACGAGCCCACCGCCGGGCTCGACCCGCAAGCCCGCCGCGCCACCTGGGATCTCGTACGGGAGCTGCGCGCCGACGGGGTCACCGTCGTCCTCACCACCCACTTCATGGACGAGGCGGAACAGCTCGCCGACCAGGTCGTGATCATCGACCACGGCCGGTCCATCGCCCACGGCACCCCCGAGGAGCTGTGCCGGGGCGGCGCCGAGAACACCCTGCGCTTCACCGGCCGCCCCGGCCTCGACCTCGTCTCGCTGCTCAAGGCGCTGCCGGACGGCACCGCGGCGGCCGAGCTGACGCAGGGCAGCTACCGGATCGAGGGCGCCGTCGATCCCCAGCTGCTCGCCACCGTCACCTCCTGGTGCGCGCAGCACGGCGTCATGCCGGACCGGCTGGCGGTCGAGCGCCGCACCCTTGAGGACGTTTTCCTGGACCTGACCGGCAAGGAGCTGCGCGCGTGACGACGGCAGAGAACACGGCGGCGGACACCGCATCCGGGGCCGGCGGAACATTCGTTCCCGACCCGGGCGCGGCGCCGCTGTCCCGCATGATCGGCGCGCAGACGGCGTTCGAGACGAAGATGCTGCTGCGCAACGGTGAGCAGCTGCTGCTGACCGTCGTGATCCCGGCACTGCTGCTCGTCCTGTTCAGCGCCGTCCCGATCGTCGACACAGGTTCCGGCAAGGCCGTCGACTTCCTGGCCCCCGGCGTCCTGGCGCTCGCCGTGATGTCCACCGCGTTCACCGGCCAGGCCATCGCGACCGGCTTCGAGCGGCGTTACGGCGTGCTGAAGCGGCTCGGCGCCTCGCCGCTGCCGCGCTGGGCGCTGATGACCGCGAAGACCGGCTCGGTGCTGGTCACCGAGGTGCTGCAGATCGTGCTGCTGACGGCGATCGCGTTCGCGCTGGGCTGGTCGCCGCACGGAAACCCGCTCTTCGTGGTGCTGCTGCTCGTGCTGGGCACCGCCGCCTTCTCCGGGCTCGGCCTGCTGATGGCCGGCACCCTCAAGGCGGAGGCGACGCTCGCCGCCGCGAACCTCGTCTTCCTGCTGCTGCTGGTCGGCGGCGGGATCATCGTGCCGCTGGACAGGTTCCCGGGCGCGGCGCAGGACGTGCTGCGGCTGCTGCCGGTCTCCGCCCTGTCCGACGGCCTGCGCGACGTGCTGCGGGACGGCGCGGGCATGCCCTGGGGCAATCTCGCGATCCTGTTGGTGTGGGCGGTCGTGGGGCTCGGCGCGGCGGCGCGCTTCTTCAAGTGGGAGTGACGGGCCCGCCGGAAGGGCTCCTCAGCCCGGCATGATGCAGTCGACGAAGCGGGCGAACTTCTTGTCGTGCGAGCCCGCCGCGACGAACGCGTCCGCGGTGTGGTCCACGATCCGGCACATGTCGTAGCGGACGCTGGTCGGCAGCTGCGCACCGGCCGTGGGCCGGTACTGGTGGGCCCCGGAGAGCTGGCACATGTCGTACCGCACCAGCGGGCCGCTCGCACCGATGTTGTAGCGGTGCGCGGTGAGGCCGTCCGAGTACTGCTTGTACGACTGGGACGTGTCGTCGCAGTCGTTGAAGTGGACCGTGCCGCTGTTCCACTCGCAGTCGATGACCACGACCGCGGGGTCGCGTATCTCGAAGCGGATGTCCTCGGCGTGGAAGCGCTGAACGGAGTCGAAGTGCGAGGCGCGCGGGAAACGGAAGAAGGCGCTCTCGAACCCGTACTCCGGATGGGGCGTGGGGCGGCGGCCGGTGATGATGTAGCTGCCGCTGCGGCAGGTGATCGAGCCGCCGTAGGGGAACTCCAGGAAGTTGCCCCAGTCGTAGGTGACCGTCATGTCGGTGAACCAGTAGTTGAGGAACTGGTCCTGCTGCTCGCGCTTCTCCGACCGCTTGGAGAGCCCGGAGTACAGGAACGCCTTGCGGTAGGCGCCGCCCACCCGGCAGGCCTCCCAGCGCATCTCCGAGTTGTTGTTGCTGCCGTCCAGGGCGAGGCCGTACTCCCACTCCCCCATCCACTCGCACTCGGAGAAGCGGTAGTTCTGGGCCCAGCCGGTGGAGTACGAGGAGAAGAACGAGGCGCCGGGCGTGCCCGAGGTGAAGCGCAGCCCCTCGAACGAGATGTTGCTCCACATGTTGTTGTTGCGGCACAGGTAGGCGTCCTTGGCCGACTTCGGCGCGAAGACGATCTCGCTGATCCGCATCCCGGCGCCCCGGAACCGCAGGCCGCTCGCGCGCTTGTCCGCCTTGTCGCCGGCGAGCAGCGCGCCCGGCTTCGTGACCAGGTACACCCCCGGCGGCACGTCGATCACGGTGTGCCCCACACCGCCCGAGATCCGCGACTCGGCGTACGCGTACGCGGCGGCGAAGGCCGCGCTGTCGTCCGTCTTTCCGTCGCCCTTGGCCCCGAAGTCCGCCATGACGTCCGCCACACCGGGACGGTCGGCGTTCCCCGACGCCGCCGCGGGCGCGTTCCACTCCCCGCTCGCGTATCCCGCGATGCCCGCCCCCGCGACCACCGCGGCGCCCCCGTAGAGCATTCTCCGCCGGTTGACCGAACCGCTCTTGTCGGTTGTCATATTTCCCCCAGTCGCGGTTTCTCCGCTCGATGTTAAGTGTGCCGGGCGCCTCCTGACCCCCTCGTGAAAAGTTGCACAAGCTGCCGCTTACGATGGGCGCGTGCCGAAGTTGCCCGAAGTCGCCCGTAATCCGCTCGCCCGCATCGCCCGCCGCTGGACCCCGTCCCCGGTGACGGTCCAGCGGGCCTGCGCGGCCGCCCTCGCGATGGCCGTGGTCATCGTGGTGACCGGCGGCGCGGTGCGGCTGACCAGCTCGGGGCTCGGCTGCCCGACCTGGCCCAAGTGCACCGACCAGAGCCTGACGGCCACCAGCGAGATGGGCTTCCACGGCGCCATCGAGTTCACCAACCGGATGCTGACGTACGTGCTGTGCGCGGCGGTCGGCTGGGCGATCATCGCGGTGCGCTCGCAGAAGCCGTGGCGGCGCAGCCTGACCCGGCTCGGCTGGGCCCAGTTCTGGGTGGTCATGGGCAACGCGGTACTCGGCGGCATCACGGTGCTGACCGGCCTCAACCCCTATGTCGTCTCGGGGCACTTCCTGCTCTCCAGCGCGCTGATCACGGTCGCCGTGGTGACCTGGCAGCGGGCCCGCGAGGGCGACGGGGCGGCGCGCCCGCTGGTGGGCCGGCCGGTGCAGCAGCTGGCCTGGGTACTGACCGTCGGCTGCGCGCTGCTGATCGCGGTGGGCACCGTCGTGACCGGCGCCGGGCCGCACGCGGGCGACTCCACCGAGGTGCACCGCATCCCCATCGACTGGAAGACCGTCGCGCAGCTGCACGCCGACCTCGCCTGGGTCGTGGTGGCCCTCACGCTCGCGCTGTGGTTCGTGCTGCGCGCCGTGGACGCGCCGGCCGGGCCGAAGGCCCGTATCCGGGACCTGTTCCTCGTCCTGCTGGCGCAGGGCGTCATCGGCTATGTGCAGTACTTCACGCACCTGCCGGAGGTGCTGGTCGGGCTGCACATGCTCGGCTCGGCGCTGATCTGGATCGGGGTGCTGCGGGTCGCAATGTCGATGCGCGAGCGCCCGTCGGCGCAGCCCGGCATCCCGGGCCCGGCGCAGTCCGGCTCAGCGCTCGCGTCCACGGCCTGACCCGGCGCGGTCCGCGCGCCGCTCCAGCCCGTAGACCCGCCGCGCGTTCCCCGCGACGATCATGCCCGCGACGCGCCGCGCGTCGGACGGCGTCCAGGCACCGTCGGCCACCCGGTCGGTGAGCAGCCGCTCCAGCGCCTCGCGGAAGAACCGGACCCCGGTCACGTACAGCTCGGGCAGCGCGTACGCCCCGGTCGAGAAGAGCACCTTGCCGAAGGGCGCCAGTTCCAGCGTCCCGGCCAGCGCCGGGGCCGCCGGCGCGGAGCCGATGTCCGTGTAGACATGCGCGAACGCGGCCGCCAGCCGGGCGACCGGCCGGTGGTTCGGGAATCCCCGTAAGAGCACCACGTCGGTGCCGAGACCCGCGGTGGCGCGCAGAAAGCCGGTGAGCCGCAGTGGGTCGGCGCCCGCGGGGCCGCGGATCTGCAACGGCAGACCGGTCGCGACGGCGTTCCACACCAGATGGCGCAGCAGCACCGGGTCGTCGAGCCGTTCGCCGGCCGTACGACCCGCCAGCCAGGCGCCGGCCGCGCGCCGTACCAGGCGGGCGTCGGGCGGCCCGGCCGGGAAACCGGGCGGACAGGTGTCGGCCACCGAGAACGCGACGGCCGTCCGGGCCGCTCCGTGCACCGCCTCGGCGGCATTGGTGAGGAACGCACCCGTGGTCCCCGAGGTGTCGGCGACCTGCTGCGCCAGCGGTTCCAGCCGGACGATCTCGTACGCCGCGGCGGCCGCGGCCGCGCCCAGTTCCTTGGGCGAGGTGAGGTCGGGGGCCTGTGCGGCGGGCATCGGACCGGCGGCGCCGTCCCAGGCCCCGGCTCCCACGGCGGCGTCCACCAGATGGGCGCCGATCCCGGTGCCCCGCAACAGCAGCCGGGTGGCCTCGTACGCGCCCAGCTCCCGGCGTCCTGCCAGGTAGTGCGCGGGGGTGCAGTGCGGTTCCAGTCCGAGGAGGGGCGGGCACCAGCGGCGCACGGCGAAGCCGGCGGGACTGTCGAAGAGCGTGGTGCCGGGCGCGGCGGCCCCCGTGAGGAGCGCCTCGAACGAGCCGAGGCCCAGCTCCCCGGGGACGACCCCGTGGCAGTGCGCGTCCACCCAAGGTGGCAGCTCCAGCATCACTGACTCCTCGCACCGCCGGCCGGGACCGTTTCCCATGGTCCCTAACGGGCGGGCGGGGCGTCAGGTGTTGCTGGGACCGCCGATCTGGATTCCGGCCATTCGCGACCATTCGTACGGGCCGGTGCGCACCTTGGCGGCGAATTCGCCGTCGAAGTCCTCGTGGACGGTGACTCCGGCGCGCTCGACGGCCGCGACGGCCATGGCGTACGTCGGGGCCACCAGGTCGCCCCATTCGCCGTTCTCGCCGACGAGGACGATCCGGGCGCCGATCTCACCGATGTAGGCGATGTTCGCCTCGGCGCCGCCGCCGTGGCTCTTGGCGAAGGCACCGATCTGCTTCGCCAGCCTGGCGGTGCGGCGCTCGGCGCGCGGGTCCGCCTTCGGAGTCTCTTCCACGGTGTTCTGCGCGGTCTCAGCCATGAGGCAGATGCTACCCGTCGGTAATCAGTGAAGGAAAGGATCCACGGCCACGACGACGAAGAGCAGCGACAGATAGGTGATGGACCAGTGGAACAGCCGCATCTCCTTGAGCTTCGCGCCGCTGACCCCGGCCTTCGCCCGGCTGTGGAGGCCGTGCGCCTCCTTGAGCCACATCGCGCCGAGCAGCACCGCGGCCACCGGGTACAGCCAGGAGGTCTCGCCCAGCGGCCACCACAGGGCCAGCGAGACGATCACCATGGCCCAGCTGTAGATGACGATCTGCCGCGCGACCACCAGGTTGCCGGCCACGACCGGCAGCATCGGCACGCCCACCCGCTCGTAGTCGTCCTTGACCTTCATCGACAGCGGCCAGTAGTGCGGCGGCGTCCACAGGAAGATCACCAGGAAGAGGACCAGAGCGGCCCACGAGACGGAGTTCGTGACCGCGGACCAGCCGATGAACACCGGCATGCAGCCCGCGATGCCGCCCCACACGATGTTCTGCGCGGTGCGGCGCTTGAGGCCGAGCGTGTACACGAAGACATAGAAGAGGATGGCCGTCAGCGACAGCGCCGCCGAGAGCGTGTTGACCAGGACCGCGAACCAGACGGTGGAGACCACCGAGAGCGTGATGCCGAAGATCAGCCCCTCGCGCGGCGACACCATGCCGGTGACCAGCGGACGCTGCTCGGTGCGGTGCATCAGCGCGTCGATGTCGCGGTCGATGTACATGTTGAGCGCGTTGGCACCGCCCGCCGACAGATAGCCGCCCACGACGGTCGTCAGCACCAGCCACAGATCGGGGACGCCACCCGCCGCCAGGAACATCACCGGAACGGTCGTGATGAGCAGCAGTTCGATAATGCGTGGCTTGGTCAGCGCCACGAACGCCATGACACGAGCCGCGAACGGCCGCTGTCCGGTGCTCGTCCCGATGACCCCTGCGGGTCGGGATTCGACGGCCGTCACAAACACCCCTGGAGAGGATTAAGTCCAGCAAGTCCCGGTCCCAGACGTGAAGGTCCGGTAAGTCCTTGCGCGTACCACGCCACTGTAGACGTACGGAATACTCCGCCTGCCCCGGGGGGTGACCCGTGTTGCCGCCCGTCCTTCGCCAGGTGTTCAGGAGGCGAACGCGGCCGGGCCGGGGCAGGCTGTCAGTATCCCGGCATGCCGGGAATGGCCCAGCCACGGTCCTGGTTGCCCGGAGTGCCGCCGGGAACGCTGCCCGGAGCCGCGCTCCGGGTGTCGTCCCGAGGGTCGAACGCTCGAAAAGGTGCACGCGCCTGCGGCGGTAGGCTCGACAACGCCGGGTAGGCGCCACGTCACCGGCATTTCGACATGTGGAGAGGAGCCCTGAACCAGGGTGAGCAGCAAGCCGACCACCACAGACCTTGAGTGGACCGATCTGGACAAGCGGGCCGTTGATACCGCTCGTGTCCTGGCCATGGATTCCGTGCAGAAGGTCGGCAACGGCCATCCCGGCACGGCCATGAGCCTCGCGCCCGCCGCGTACCTGTTGTTCCAGAAGCTGATGCGGCACGATCCGTCGGATCCCGACTGGACCGGCCGTGACCGCTTCGTCCTCTCGGCCGGGCACTCCAGCCTGACGCTCTACACCCAGCTCTACCTTTCCGGGTACGGCCTGGAACTGGACGATCTGAAGGCGTTCCGCACCTGGGGCAGCAAGACCCCCGGCCACCCGGAGCACGGCCACACGGTCGGCGTGGAGACCACGACCGGTCCGCTCGGCCAGGGCATCGCCAACGGCGTCGGCATGGCCATGGCGGCCCGCTACGAGCGCGGCCTGTTCGACCCGGACGCGGCGGCGGGCACCTCCCCGTTCGACCACACCATCTGGGTCATCGCCGGCGACGGCTGCCTGCAGGAGGGTGTCTCCGCCGAGGCGTCCTCGCTCGCCGGGCACCAGAAGCTCGGCAACCTCGTGCTGCTGTGGGACGACAACCACATCTCCATCGAGGGCGACACCGAGACGGCCGTCAGCGAGGACACCCTCAAGCGCTACGAGGCGTACGGCTGGCACGTCCAGCGCGTCGAGCAGCTGCCCGACGGCGACCTGGACCCGAAGGCCCTGTACAAGGCGCTGAAGGCGGCCCAGGCCGAGACCTCGCGGCCTTCGTTCATCGCGGCCCGCTCGATCATCGCCTGGCCGGCCCCGCACGCGCAGAACACCGAGGCCGCGCACGGCTCGGCGCTGGGTGACGCGGAGGTCGCCGCGACCAAGAAGGTGCTGGGCTTCGACCCGGCGAAGACCTTCGAGGTCGACGACGCGGTGCTGTCGCACGCCCGTGAGGTGGCCGACCGCGGCCGCGAGGCGCACGCCGTCTGGAACAAGCAGTTCCAGGAGTGGCGCGACGCCAACCCGGAGCGCTCGGCCGACTTCGACCGGATCGCCGCGGGCGAGCTGCCCGACGGCTGGGAGAAGGCACTGCCGTCCTTCGAGACCGGCAAGAGCCTCGCGACCCGTGCCGCCTCCGGCAAGGTCCTGCAGGCGCTCGGCGCGGTCGTACCGGAGCTGTGGGGCGGCTCGGCCGACCTCGCGGGCTCCAACAACACCACGATCGACAGCGGCTCGTCCTTCCTGCCGGTGGGCAACCCGCTGCCGGGCGCCGACCCGTACGGCCGCACGGTGCACTACGGCATCCGCGAGCACGCCATGGGCTCGACGATGAACGGCATCGCGCTGCACGGCAACACCCGCATCTACGGCGGCACCTTCCTGGTGTTCTCCGACTACATGCGCCCCGCCGTGCGACTGGCCGCGCTCATGCAGCTGCCCGTCACGTACGTGTGGACGCACGACTCCGTCGGCCTCGGCGAGGACGGCCCGACGCACCAGCCGGTCGAGCACCTGGCCGTGCTGCGCGCGATCCCGGGCCTGAACATCGTCCGTCCGGCCGACGCCAACGAGACGGCGGTCGTCTGGCGCGAGATCCTCAAGCGCCACGACTCCAAGCCCGCTCCGCACGGCCTGGCGCTCACCCGCCAGGGTGTGCCCACGTACGCGCCGAACGAGCACGCGGCCAAGGGCGGCTACGTGCTGTTCGACTCCGAGGGCGGCCGTCCGCAGGTCATCCTCATCGCCACCGGCTCCGAGGTGCAGCTGGCCGTCGAGGCCCGCGACGCGCTGCAGGCCGACGGGATCCCGACGCGGGTCGTCTCGATGCCGTCCGTCGAGTGGTTCGAGGAGCAGGACATGGCGTACCGCGACAGCGTGCTGCTCCCGGACGTCCACGCCCGGGTCGCCGTCGAGGCCGGTATCGGCCTGACGTGGCACCGCTACATCGGCGCCCAGGGCCGGATCATCAGCCTGGAGCACTTCGGTGCCTCGGCCGATGCCAAGGTCCTCTTCCGTGAGTTCGGCTTCACCGCCGAAGCCGTCGCCAATGCCGCCCGGGAATCCCTCGACGCCGTCGACAAGGCAACCCGCTGACGCCCCGCACCCGACCAGTAGGAGATGTAATTTCCATGACAGACGCACTCAAGCGCCTCTCCGACGAAGGCGTCGCGATCTGGCTGGACGACCTGTCCCGCAAGCGGATCACGTCCGGGAACCTGGCCGAGCTGATCGACCAGCAGCACGTCGTGGGCGTCACCACCAACCCGTCGATCTTCCAGAAGGCGATCGTCGGCGGCGAGGGCTACGAGAGCCAGCTCACCGACCTCGCGGTCCGCAAGGTCACGGTCGAAGAGGCCATCCGCATGATCACCACGGCGGACGTCCGCGACGCCGCCGACATCCTGCGGCCGGTCTTCGACCGCACCGAGGGCCAGGACGGCCGGGTCTCCATCGAGGTGGACCCACGCCTGGCGCACAGCACCGCGGCCACCATCGCCGAGGCCAAGCAGCTCGCCTGGCTCGTCGACCGGCCGAACACCCTCATCAAGATCCCGGCGACCAAGGCCGGCCTGCCGGCGATCACCGAGGTCATCGGCCGGGGCATCAGCGTGAACGTGACGCTGATCTTCTCGCTGGCCCGCTACCGCGAGGTCATGGACGCCTACCTGGCGGGGCTGGAGAAGGCCAAGGCCGCCGGCCTGGAGCTCGCGAAGATCCACTCGGTCGCGTCCTTCTTCGTCTCCCGGGTCGACTCCGAGATCGACAAGCGCCTCGACAAGCTCGGCAGCGACCAGGCGAAGGCGCTCAAGGGCAAGGCCGCGCTGGCCAACGCCCGGCTCGCCTACCAGGCGTACGAGGAGGTCTTCACCTCGGACCGCTGGAACGCGCTGGAGAAGTCGGGCGCGAACAAGCAGCGTCCGCTGTGGGCCTCGACCGGTGTCAAGGACCCGGCCTACCCGGACACGCTCTACGTGACCGAGCTGGTCGCCCCGAACACCGTCAACACCATGCCGGAAGCCACCATGGAGGCCACCGCCGACCACGGCGAGGTCACCGGCGACACCATCCGCGGCACGTACGAGCAGGCCCAGGCCGAGCTCGACGCGCTGGCGGCTCTCGGTATCTCGTACGACGACGTGGTGCAGTTGCTCGAGGACGAGGGCGTCGAGAAGTTCGAGGCCTCCTGGAACGAGCTGCTGGACTCCACCTCGGCGGTACTCAAGCGTCTGACGCCCGTGGAGGCATGAGTTGACCAGCAGCAATCCGCTGCGTGACGCACAGGACCGGCGGCTCCCGCGTATCGCGGGGCCGTCCGGCCTGGTCATTTTCGGCGTCACGGGCGATTTGTCCCGTAAAAAGTTGATGCCTGCCGTGTACGACCTCGCCAACCGCGGTCTGCTGCCACCGGGCTTCGCGCTCATCGGCTTCGCCCGCCGGAGCTGGGAGGACGAGGACTTCGCCCAGGAGGTCCACGACGCGGTAAAGGAGCACGCCCGCACCCCCTTCCGCGAGGAGGTCTGGCAGCAGCTCGCCGAAGGCTGCCGCTTCGTGCAGGGCGAGTTCGACGACGACACCGCCTTCGAGAAGCTGAAGTCGACGATCGACGAGCTCGACAAGGCGCGCGGCACCGGCGGCAACTTCGCCTTCTACCTCTCCGTACCGCCGAAGTTCTTCCCCAACGTCGTGCAGCAGCTCAAGAAGCACGGCCTGTCCGAGGGGCAGGGCGAGTCCTGGCGGCGCGCGGTCATCGAGAAGCCGTTCGGCCACAACCTGGAGAGCGCGCAGGAGCTCAACCAGCTGGTGCACGACGTCTTCCCGCCCAACGAGGTCTTCAGGATCGACCACTACCTGGGCAAGGAGACCGTCCAGAACATCCTGGCGCTGCGCTTCGCCAACACGATGTTCGAGCCGATCTGGAACCGGTCGTACGTCGACCATGTCCAGATCACGATGGCCGAGGACATCGGCATCGGCGGCCGGGCCGGGTACTACGACGGCATCGGCGCGGCCCGTGACGTCATCCAGAACCACCTGCTGCAGCTGCTCGCGCTGACGGCGATGGAGGAGCCCGGCTCCTTCCACCCGAAGGCCCTGGTCGCCGAGAAGCTCAAGGTGCTCGGCGCCGTGGAGCTGCCCAAGGACCTGGGCGCGCACACGGTACGCGGCCAGTACGCGCACGCCTGGCAGGGCGGCGAGGAGGTCGTGGGGTACCTGGAGGAAGACGGCATCGACCCCAGGTCGAAGACCGACACCTTCGCGGCGGTCAAGCTGGAGATCAACAACCGCCGCTGGGCCGGGGTCCCCTTCTACCTGCGCACCGGCAAGCGGCTCGGCCGCCGGGTCACCGAGATCGCGGTGGTCTTCAAGCGGGCCCCGTATCTGCCCTTCGAAGCCGGATCCACCGAGGAGCTGGGGCAGAACGCCCTGGTCATCCGGGTGCAGCCGGACGAGGGCGTGACGGTGCGCTTCGGCTCGAAGGTGCCCGGCACCTCGATGGAGGTCCGGGACGTGACGATGGACTTCGCCTACGGCGAGTCCTTCACCGAGTCCAGCCCCGAGGCGTACGAGCGGCTCATCCTCGATGTGCTGCTCGGCGATGCCAACCTCTTCCCCCGCCACCAGGAGGTCGAGCTGTCCTGGAACATCCTCGACCCGATCGAGAAGTACTGGGACACGCACGGCAAGCCCGCCCAGTACGCCTCGGGCACCTGGGGACCGGCGGAGGCGGACGAGATGCTCGCACGAGACGGTAGGAGCTGGCGCCGGCCATGAGGATCGATCTGACGGACACCACGTCGTCCCGAATCAACGCCGGGCTCATCGAGGCCCGCCGCGCCATCGGCACCCCGGCCGTCGGCATGGTGCTCACCCTGGTCATCGTCACCGACGAGGGCAGCGCCTACGACGCCCTCAAGGCGGCCAGTGACGCATCGCGGGAGCACCCGTCCCGGATCCTGGCCGTCATCAAGCGGCCCGGCCGTTCACCGCGCGACCGCGCGATGGCGCGGCTGGACGCCGAGGTGCTGGTCGGCTCCGACTCGGGCACCGGTGAGACCGTCGTGCTGCGCATGCACGGCGAGCTCGCCAACCACGCCGAGTCCGTGGTGCTGCCGCTGCTGCTGCCGGACGCCCCGGTGGTGGTGTGGTGGCCGGAGGAGTCGCCGGACAAGCCCGCCGAGGACCCGCTGGGACGGCTCGCGCAGCGCCGGATCACGGACGCCGCGGCGGCCGAGGACCCGGTGATCGCGCTCGGCGAGCGCGCCGCGGCGTACGCGCCCGGCGACACCGACCTGGCGTGGACCCGGATCACGCCGTGGCGCAGCATGCTGGCCGCGGCTCTGGACCAGAAGCACTCCAGGATCGCCTCCGCGACCGTGGAGGGCGAGGCCTACAACCCGAGCACCGAACTGCTCGCGCTGTGGCTCGCCGACCGGCTGAAGATCTCGGTGGAGCGCAAGGTCTCCGACGGACCCGGTATCACCGGGGTCCAGCTGGTCACCGCCGACGGCGAGATCCGGCTGGACCGGGCCGACGGCCTGCTGGCCGAGCTGGCCATGCCGGGGCAGCCGGACCGTCATGTGGCGCTCAAGCGGCGCGAGACCTCGGAACTGATCGCCGAGGAGCTGCGGCGGCTGGACCCGGACGACATCTACCGGTCGACGGTGAAGTTCGGGGTCGGCCGGCTGACCGACTCCGGTCCACAGGACTCGGAGGAGCCCGTCGGGACGATCGAGGTGATCACCCCGGCCAAGGACGCCAAGCCGGCCGGGACCGCCGCGGCCAAGTCGGCGGCCAAGGCTCCCGCCAAGAAGGCCGCGCCGGCGAAGAAGGCGGCGACGGGCAAGCGGACGAGCTCCACATGAGCACCCCGCAGGTCGTCGTCCACCGCGACAAGGAGCTGATGGCGAAGGCCGCGGCGGCCCGGCTGATCACGAAGATCGTGGACGCCCAGGCCGCCCGCGGCTCCGCCTCGGTGGTGCTGACGGGCGGGCGCAACGGCAACGCGTTGCTCGCCGCCCTGGCCGGGTCCCCGGCGCGGGACGCGGTGGACTGGGCGCGGCTGGACCTGTGGTGGGGCGACGAGCGGTTCGAACGGGAGGGTGATCCCGAGCGCAATGTCACCCAGGCCCGGGAGATCCTGCTCGACTCGGTGCCGGTCGATCCGGCGCGGGTGCACGCCATGCCCGCGTCCGACGGTACCCACGGCCGTGACGTCGACGCCGCGGCGGCCGGCTACGCGGCCGAGCTCGCCAAGGCGTCCGGGCCGGAGGACCACGGCCCGGTGCCGACGTTCGACGTGCTGATGCTGGGGGTGGGACCCGACACGCATGTCGCGTCGCTCTTCCCCGAGCACCCGGCGGTGCGGGAGACGGAGCGGACGGTGGTGGGGGTGCACGGAGCGCCCAAGCCGCCGCCGACCCGGATCTCGCTGACCCTTCCGGCGATCCGCTCGGCGCGCGAGGTGTGGCTGCTCGCGGCGGGCGAGGACAAGGCCAACGCGGTCGCGATGGCGTTGTCCGGCGCGGGCGAGATCCAGGCGCCGGCGGCCGGAGCACGCGGCCGCCGCCGCACGCTGTGGCTGCTGGACCGGACCGCGGCGGCGAAGCTGCCACCGCAGCTGTACCCGCCGTCTTCGGCCTAGGGCGTAGCGAACGGCCGCCGGCCGGGCTGGACATTCAGCCCGGCCGGCGGCCGTTCGGCTTTCAGCAGCCGTTCAGCGGCCGCGCAGTTCCCGGTAGCGCCGGACCAGCGCCTCCGTGGACCCGTCCAGGCCGGGAATGGTCGCGCCCTCGCTGAGCGCGGGCTCGATCCGCTTGGCGAGCACCTTGCCCAGCTCGACTCCCCACTGGTCGAAGGAGTCGATGTTCCACACCGCGCCCTGGACGAACACCTTGTGCTCGTAGAGCGCGATCAGCTGGCCGAGCACCGACGGGCTGAGCTCGGTGGCCAGGATGGTGGTCGTCGGGTGGTTGCCGCGGAACGTCTTGTGCGGCACCAGTTCGGCGGGCACGCCCTCCGCGGCGACCTCTTCAGGTGTCTTGCCGAAGGCCAGCGCCTGGGTCTGCGCGAAGAAGTTGGCCATCAGCAGGTCGTGCTGGTCCGCGAGCGGGCCGAGTTCGCCGATGGGATTGGCGAAGCCGATGAAGTCCGCCGGGATGACCTTGGTGCCCTGGTGCAGCAGCTGGTAGTAGGCGTGCTGGCCGTTGGTGCCCGGGGTGCCCCAGACCACCGGCCCGGTCTGCCACGCCACCGGGTTGCCCTGCCGGTCCACGGACTTGCCGTTGGACTCCATGTCCAGCTGCTGCAGATACGCGGTGAACCGCGACAGGTAGTGGCTGTACGGCAGGACCGCGTGCGACTGCGCGTCGTGGAAACCGCCGTACCAGACGCCCAACAGGCCGAGCAGCAGCGGGACGTTCTCCTCCGGCGGGGCGTAGCGGAAGTGCTCGTCCACGAGGTGGAAGCCGGCCAGCATCTCGCGGAAGTGGTCCGGGCCGATGGCGAGCATCAGCGAGAGGCCGATCGCCGAGTCGAAGGAGTACCGGCCGCCGACCCAGTCCCAGAACTCGAACATGTTGGCCGGGTCGATGCCGAACTCGGTGACCTTCTCCGCGTTCGTGGACAGCGCGACGAAGTGCTTGGCGACGGCCGAGGTGTCGGCGTTCAGGCCGGTCAGCAGCCAGTTGCGGGCGGAGGTGGCGTTGGTGATGGTCTCGATGGTGGTGAACGTCTTCGAGGCGATGACGAAGAGCGTCTCGGCCGGGTCCAGGTCCCGCAGCGCCTCGTGCAGGTCCGCGCCGTCGACGTTGGACACGAAACGGAGCGTCAGCCCGCGGTCGGCGTACGGGCGCAGCACCTCGTACGCCATCGCCGGGCCCAGGTCGGAGCCGCCGATGCCGATGTTGACGATGTTGGTGATGCGCTTGCCGGTGTGGCCGGTCCACTCGCCGGAGCGGATCCGGTCGGTGAAGACGGACATCTTGCTGAGGACGGCATGAACGGCGGGCACGACGTCATGGCCGTCGACCTGGATGACGGAGGAGCGCGGTGCGCGCAGCGCGGTGTGCAGCACCGCGCGGTCCTCGGTGACGTTGATCCGCTCGCCGCGGAACATCGCGTCGCGCAGTTCGGCCACGCCGCTCGACGCCGCCAACTCACGCAGCAGCCGCAGGGTCTCGTCGGTCACCAGGTGCTTGGAGTAGTCCAGGTGCAGATCACCGACCTGCAGGGAGTACCGGTCGGCGCGCTGCGGATCCTGGTCGAACAGTTCGCGCAGCCGCACCTCCCCCAGCTCTTCGCGGTGTTTGCCCAGGGCGTGCCATTCGGGCAGCTGGTCGAGCCGGGCACGGCCGTGCGTATTGGTGTCGGACATGGGTCCAAACTAATTGATGACGGCCGGTAGGAGCGCGATCACCCCGCAGGCGAAGAGCGCGGCGGCGGCCAGCGCCGGGGTGTTCAGTCCCCACGCCGTCGCCACCGCGCCGCCGAGCAGGGCGCCGAGCGGGGCCCCGGCGGTCGACAGGGTGCGGTTGGCGGCGCTGACCCGGCCCAGCAGGGCGGCGGGCGTCCGCTCCTGCATGAGGGTGACCTCGTTGACGTTCCACAGCATCCCCATGGCGCCGAAGAGCGCCAGGACGACGACCGCGACGGGCAGCGACCGTACGGTGCCGAGCACGATCAGGGCGCAGCTCTGCAGCACCAATCCGGCCACCAGCGCTCTGGTCCTGCCCAGGAGTTCGGAGATCCGGCCGGCGGCCAGACCGCCGGCCACGCTGCCGGCGCCGTAGGCGGTGAGCACGGCCGCGTACCCGGAGTGCCCGGCGTGCAGCCACCCGGTGACGTGCAGGACCAGGGTGGCGATGAGCGCGCCCATCCCGATGTTGACGACGGTGTTGGCCGTGCAGAGCGACCGCAGGACCCGGTCCCGCCACAGCACCCGGATGCCCTCGGCGATGTCCTGCCGCAACGTCCGGCCCGGCGGGCGCGGGGCGCGCTCGCGCGGGGCCGTGCGTATCGAGGCGACCAGCGCCGCGGCGAGCAGATACGTCGCCGCGTCGACCGCGAACGGCAGTCCGGCGGAGATCCCGATCAGCAGGGGCACCAGGGGTGCGCCGAGAAAGGTGCCCGCGATGGTCTGCCCGGTCATCAGGCGCGCGTTGGCGCGGCCGAGGGAGGCGGTGGGGACGACCGTCGGCAGCAGCGCGGTCGCGGCGTTGTCGAAGAGGGTCTGCAGCGTCGTCAGGACGAAGGCCGGCACCAGCAGCAGGGCGATGCTCACCTCGCCCAGCCACACGGCGAGCGCGAAGCAGGCCATCAGCGCGCAGCGCACCGCGTCGACAGCCCACATGGCGCGCCGCTGGTCGACGCGGTCGGCGATCGCGCCACCGAGCAGGCCGAACAGGATCCAGGGCAGGAATCCGGCCGCCGTGACCAGCGAGACGAGCAGCGGGGAGTCGGTGAGCCCGACCGCGAGCAACGGCAGTGCGGCGGTGCGCAGTCCGTCCCCCAGCCGCGAGACCACCGCGGCGCTCCACAGCCGGCCGAAGCCGCCGCGCCAGGACGGCACGGCGCTCTCCACGGCCGGCCGCAGATCGCTGTCGTTCGCGGTCAAAGCTCCCCCTCGGGCCAGGATGTGATCAGTCCTGGCACCGTAGCGGCGGCCACTGACAACGCCCGTGGCACCGGGGGGAAAGCCGGGTTCAGAAACCGCCGCGGTGCAGCCGGCCCTCGTAGCGGGCCTCCAGGACGGCGTTGCGCTCGAATCCGCCGGGCAGGTTGGCCGAGATGTAGACCGGCGGTTCGTGCCCCTCGGCGGTCAGGATGCCGACCGCCTCGGCGACGACCATCTGGACGAGCAGCGCGGAAGTGATGGTGGAGACGCCGCAGAGCGCGCCGCCGTCGGGCATCGGCAGCAGGGCGTCGCCGGCCGGCGCGCAGTTGTCGAGTACGGCGTCGGCGAGGTCGGCGAGCCGCTTTCCGCTGCTGTGGAGCGCGGGCACCGCATGGGTGTGCTCCAGGGAGGTGAGGGCGATCAGCCGGTGCCCGGACTCCTTGACCTGGAGGGCCATGTCGACGATGGAGTTGTTGACGCCGGAGTTGGAGATGATCACGAAGAGGTCCTGCGGCTGCGGGGTGGCCAGCTCGTAGAGCCGTTTGGCCAGGCCCGGGGAGCGTTCCAGCAGCGGGTCGGCGAGTACGGAGCGGTCCTCGCCGCCGCGCAGCACCAGGTCGGAAAGGCCGATGCGGCTGGTCGGGACGAGGCCGCCGGCCCGGCCGGCGATCTCCAGCGCGGTGGCCTGCGAGTGACCGGTGCCGAAGGCGTGGACGACACCGTTGGCGGCGACGCTGTCGGCGATGAGGCGGGCCGCGGCGGCGACGGAGTCGGTGTTGGCTCCGATCGCCCGCTCGACGGCGGCGCGGCCGTGCTCGGCGAACCGGGCGGCGCTGAGCTGTGGTTCGGCCATGGCCGACACCCTCCTTGGTTGAATGAACCATCATTCCGACGAGTGATTGAGACAATGAACCGACTATCGTGGTCACGTCAAGAGCCTCGCCAGCGCCACCGCGCCCGCACCGCCGTCCGGCACCGGGACGACCCGCAGCCCCATCGCCAGCGCACGCCGCGACAGCCTGCCCAGCAGCGGCCCGGCCGGAGCCAGCAGACCGCCGGTGACCACCAGCGGCTCGCCCGCCACGGGACGCAACGCGGCGACGGTCCTGCCGAGTTCGGCGGCCGCCGCGTCGAGCAGTTCCCCGGCGACCTGGTCGCCGGCCCGGTCGGCGGCGACGACCAGCGGGCTCAGCGCCGCCAGCCGCACCGGCGGCCGCGCGTACACCAGGGGCACGATCAGATCCCGCAGCTCCCCCAGCCGCTGCCGGTCCGTCTGCTCCACCGACCCGGGGAGGCCCGCCGGATCGCCGCCGGACGCCAGGTAGTGCGCCGCCACCGCGCCGACCAGCGAGGTCCAGGGCCCGCGCCCGGTCAACGCCCGCAGCGCCGCCCTGACGGCCTCCCGGCCCAGCCAGAAGCCGCCGCCCTCGTCACCGAGCAGCCATCCGTCACCGTCCACCGTCAGCACCTGCCGGCGCCCGGTGATGCGTGCCGACGCGGCGCCGGTCCCCGCGATGAGCAGCAGCCCGTCGGCGGGCATGCACGGCGCGGAGGCGAAGGCGATCTCGATGTCGCCGCGGACCGCCACCTTCGCGGCGTCGATACCGGTCTCGGCGAGCGCCGCCCGGAGGCAGGACAGCGCGAGGCCGTGGCCGGTGTCGGGACCGGTGTCCGGGGCGGCGCCCGCGAAGCCGCCCAGCACGGCGGCGACCGAGCCGCGCAGCTCCGCCGGGACCGCGGCGCCGAGCGCGGCGGCCAGGTGCCGGGTCAGCTCCGGCCGCGGCACGCTCATCGCGTTGCCGGGACCGCCGGCGCCCTCGCCGATCACCCCGCCGACGACGCCGGCCTCGTCCGCCGCCGTCGTCCCGGCCCCGGCCGTCGCCCCGGCCAGATAGGCGCGGATCCGGGTCCCGCCCGCGTCGATGCCGACCACCAGCGACCGGCCGGCCGGCGCGGACCGGCGGTCGTCGTCACCGCGATGGGTTCGGTTGTGAATTTCATTCATCACACCGCATGGTGATTGATAGATTCACTGACCGACAAGACCCCAGCCGAGACGAGTCGTCATGGTCATCGCCCTGATCCGCTCCGAACTCCCCCGCATGTCCGATTCCTTGCGCAAGGTGGGCGAGCTGGTGCTGGCGGATCCGGTGGCGGCCACCCGTGGCTCCGCGGCCGAACTGGGCCGCCGTACGGGCACGTCGCAGGCCACCGTCACGCGTTTCTGCCATGCGCTGGGCCTGGACTCCTACCAGCATCTGCTGATCGAGCTGGCGCAGGAGCAGGGCCGCAGCCAGGGCGGCGACGGCGAGGGGCCGCTCAGTCCGGTGCTGGGCCCGGACATCGGGCCCGACGACGATCTCGACCATGTCGTCGCGGTGGTCGCCCAGGCCGATCTGCGGGCCCTGCGGCACACCGTCGACAAGCTGGACCGGGAGAGCCTGGAACGGGCCGCCCAGGCGCTCGCCAAGGCCCGCCGGATCGATGTGTACGGGGTCGGCGGCTCCGGGATCGCCGCGCGGGAGGCCGAGGCCCGGCTGTTCGGCATCGGCTGCGCCGCCCGCGGCTGGACCGAGGTGCACGCGGCGGAGACCTCCGCGGCACTGCTGACGCCCTCCGACGTGGCCGTGGCGATCTCGCACTCCGGCACGACGCGCGAGGCCCTGGACCCGCTGCGGCTGGCCGCGGAGCGCGGCGCGACGACGGTGGCCGTCACCAGCGATCCGCGCTCGCCGATCGCCCAGGCCGCCGACATCCGGCTCACCTCGGCCTCGGCGGAGACCAGCTTCCGGCGCGGCGGCTACGGCACCCGGCACTCCGTCCTGCTGATCATCGACTGCCTGTCGGCCCGGGTCGCCCAGCTCACCTACGAGCGGGCCACCGCGGCGGTCGCGCTGACCGCCCACATCGCCGACAGCCACACCGCCCGCGCCCGCCGCCGCTGACCCGGCACGTCCACCGGCACGGACGGCCGCCCGGGACCGGCAGAGGGGAGAAAAATACCCCCGTTCGCCGGGTGACCCCCGGCCTCAGTCGTCGGCCGAGCTGGAAAGGTCCAGCTCGGCCGACGACTGAGGCCACGGTCGGGCCCGCCCGGCGAACAGGGGCGATATCCGCGTGCCGTACGCGAGGAGACCTCTCAGATCTCGCCGCGGAGCTTCGCGAGGGCCTCGGCGAGGATCGCCTCGCCGTCGGCCGCGCTGCGCCGCTCCCGCACATAGGCCAGGTGCGTCTTGTACGGCTCGGTCCGCGGCGGCGCCGGCGGGTTCTCCTCGTCCTGCCCGGCCGGGAAACCACAGCGCGGGCAGTCCCAGGACTCCGGGATCTGCGCGTCGCTGGCGAAACTCGGCTGGGTCTCGTGCCCGTTCGAGCACCAGAAGGAGATGCGGAGGCGTGGCGCGGACTCGCCGCGCTCGGCCTCTCCCATCGGCCCCGCTCCGACCCGACTGCCACGGATCGCGTTGCCACTTGCCACGGTCGTAACTCCCTGCGTGATGGTGCTGCGAGGTCGCCCAGTTTACGGAGACCTTACGTGCCGTCCAGTGGCAGGTGGTGTACCCGGCCCCGTAGGACGCCCTCCCATGATAAGCCGCGTTTGCGACGAGGCGTCAGTTCTCCCTGGACTCACGGGAGTACGCCGCGGGCGCTACTTCTGGAACTTGAGCACCAGACCAAGTACGACAATGCACGTAAACCACAACAGACCGATCACCACGGTGATCCGGTCGAGGTTGCGCTCGGCCACCGAGGAGCCGCCGACGGAGGACTGCATGCCACCACCGAACATGTCCGAGAGGCCGCCGCCCTTCCCCTTGTGCATCAGCACCAGCAGCAGAAGCAGCAGGCTGAAGATGATGAGGGCGATGGAGAACCCGACTACCACGGCTGGACCAACTCTCTCGACTACAAATGGACGGCGCAGGGCCGAACCGGGCGCCAGTGCGCCGGTCCGGCCCCGACAGGGTACTTCGTGCGGGCCTGCTAGGCCCACCGCCTGCTGGTCCTACTGGTCGCGGAAGCGGACGATCTTGACGAACTCCTCCGCGTCGAGCGCCGCGCCACCGATCAGGGCGCCGTCCACGTCCGGCTGCGCCATGATCGCCGCGACGTTTCCGGACTTGACCGAGCCGCCGTACTGGATACGGACCTTTTCGGCCAGCTCCTGGCTGTACAGCTCGGCGAGGCGGCCGCGGATGGCACCGCAGACCTCCTGCGCGTCCTCGGGGGTGGCGACCTCGCCGGTGCCGATCGCCCACACGGGCTCGTACGCGACGACGATCGTCTCGGCCTGCTCGGCCGGGATGTCCTGCAGCGCGCCGTCGAGCTGAGCGAGGGTGTGCGGGACCTGCTGACCGGCCTTGCGGACGTCCAGTCCCTCACCGACGCACAGGATCGGCGTCAGCCCGTGCTTGTACGCGGCCTTGATCTTGGCGTTGACGAGTTCCTCGTCCTCACCGTGGTACTGGCGTCGCTCGCTGTGACCGATGGCCACGAACGTGCACTTCAGCTTGGCCAGCATCGATCCGGAGATCTCGCCGGTGTACGCGCCGGAATCGTGCGCGGAGAGGTCCTGGGCACCGTACTTGATCTTCAGCTTGTCGCCGTCGACCAGGGTCTGTACCGAACGCAGGTCGATGTAGGGCGGCAGGACGGCGACCTCGACGGCGTCGTAGTCCTTGTCGGTGAGCGCGAAGGCGAGCTTCTGGACGTGCGCGATGGCCTCGAGGTGGTTGAGGTTCATCTTCCAGTTGCCGGCCATCAGCGGGGTACGGGTGCTCATGCTGGGTCAGTCCTCCAGTGCGGCGAGGCCGGGGAGCGTCTTGCCCTCGAGGTATTCGAGGCTCGCGCCGCCACCGGTCGAGATGTGGCCGAAAGCGTTCTCGTCGAAGCCGAGGATGCGCACGGCCGCGGCCGAGTCACCGCCGCCGACCACGGTGAACGCTGGGCTGTCGATCAGGGCCTGGGCGACCGCGCGGGTGCCCTCGGCGTAGTCCGGGTGCTCGAAGACACCCATCGGGCCGTTCCAGAACACGGTGGCCGCGTCGGCGAGCTTCGAGGCGAAGAGCGCACCGGACTTCGGACCGATGTCCAGGCCCATCACGTCGGCCGGGATGGCGTCGACGTCGACGGTCACCGGGTTGGTCGGCGCCTGCGCCTTGAGGTCGGGGAAGGCGCCCGCGGCGACGACGTCGACCGGCAGCACGAACTCCACGCCCTTGGCCTCGGCGCGCTTGAGGTACTCCTGGACGACCGGGATCTGGTCCTCCTGGAGCATGCTCCTGCCCACCTCGTGGCCCTGGGCCTTGAGGAAGGTGAAGACCATGCCGCCGCCGATCAGGATCCGGTCGGCCTTCTCCAGCAGGTGGTCGATGACACCGAGCTTGTCGGAGACCTTCGCCCCGCCGAGCACGACCGCGTACGGCCGCTTCACCTCGGAGGTGAGCTTCTTCAGTACGTCGACCTCGGTGGCGATCAGGCCGCCCGCGAAGTGCGGGAGGCGCGCCGGGAGGTCGAACACGGAGGCGTGCTTGCGGTGCACGGCGCCGAAGCCGTCACCGACGTAGACGTCCGCGAGCGATGCCAGGCGGTCGGCGAAGGCGCCGCGCTCGGCATCGTCCTTCGCGGTCTCGCCCGCGTTGAACCGCAGGTTCTCCAGCAGCACCACGCCGCCGTCGGCCAGTCCGGCGACGGCCGCCTGCGCGCTGTCCCCGACGGTGTCGGCCGCGAACGCGACCTCCGTGCCGAGCAGTTCGCCGAGGCGTACGGCGACCGGTGCGAGCGAGAACTGCGGGTCGGGCTCGCCCTTGGGGCGGCCCAGGTGTGAGGCGACGATCACCTTCGCGCCCGCGGCGACGAGCTTGGTGATGGTCGGGACGGCGGCACGGATCCGGCCGTCGTCGGTGATGGTGGCGCCGGAGAGCGGCACGTTCAGGTCGGCGCGGACGAACACCCGCTTGCCCGCGACCTGTCCCTCGTTCAGGAGGTCGTCGATCGTCTTCATATCCGGTGGGCTCCTCGTGGTCGACAAGGGACAGGGCCCGGCCGACGCGTCATCGCGTCGGCCGAGCCCTGTCACTCACATCTGCGTGGCTAGGCCGTGACTCAGAGCTGGCCGCCGACGAAGGTGGTCAGGTCCACCAGGCGGTTGGAGTAGCCCCACTCGTTGTCGTACCAGCCGAAGATCTTGACCTGGTCGCCCTGGACCATGGTCATCTGCGAGTCGAACGTGCACGAGGCCGGCTCGTTGACGATGTCCGTCGAGACGATGAGGTCCTCGGTGTACTCGAGGATGCCCTTGAGCTGGCCCTCGGCCGCCTTCTGGAAGGCCGCGTTGACCTCTTCCTTGGTGACGTCGCGCTCGACGGTCACCACGAGGTCGGTGATCGAGCCGGTCGGGACCGGGACGCGCAGCGAGGTGCCGTCCAGCTTGCCCTTGAGCTCGGGGATGACCAGCGCGGTGGCCTTGGCGGCACCCGTGGAGGTCGGGATGATGTTGATCGCGGCGGCCCGCGCACGGCGCAGGTCGCTGTGCGGGAAGTCCAGGATCTTCTGGTCGTTCGTGTAGGCGTGGACCGTGGTCATCATGCCCTTGACGATGCCGAAGTTCTCCAGGAGCACCTTCGCCATCGGCGCCACACAGTTCGTGGTGCACGAGGCGTTGGAGATGATGTTGTGCTTCGCCGCGTCGTACTTCTCGTGGTTGACGCCCATGACCACGGTGATGTCCTCGTCCTTGGCCGGAGCCGAGATGAGGACCTTCTTCGCGCCGGCCGCGAGGTGCTTGGCGGCGTCGTCGCGCTTGGTGAAGAAGCCCGTGGACTCGATGACGATGTCCGCGCCGAGCTCGGCCCACGGCAGGTTCGCCGGGTCCCGCTCCGCCATCGTCTTGAAGGTCTTGCCGCCGACGGTGATGGTGTTGTCGGTGTGCGTGACCTCGGCCTTGAGACGGCCCAGGATGCTGTCGTACTTAAGAAGGTGCACCAGGGTCGCGTTGTCGGTCAGGTCGTTGACACCGACGATCTCGATGTCCGCGCCCTGCTCAAGCACGGCACGGAAGAAGTTGCGACCAATACGACCGAAGCCGTTGATGCCTACCCGGATCGTCACGAACCGATCTCCTCGCTGATGTGCCGGAATACACTCCGGCTGCGAAATATGGGATGTCCCCGACCACCCACGACCCTACCTCGCCCACGTGTTCCCAGTGACATCGACAGCGCCCGGACGGGCTCTGAGCGCCCGCTCAGCGGCCGTTTTCCCAGTTCACCCCGCCTGTCACGGAGTGTCACCAGGGAAGCCGTCCGTAGCGGCTCCGGATGCTGAGACGGCCCGGCCCGCAATTCAACAAACCGTTCGGCGCCGCCACCGGGCCACGTCCGCACGGCGGTTGAGCTCCGCGTGGGGTCCGCGGCGCCGGCCGCACCCGGACGCACCGCGCCCCGGTGTCCTGTGCGGAACACCGGGGCGTGCGGTGGGTGAACAGCGGCGGGGTCAGCCGACCATTTCCTCGGTGAGGTTCGCCTCGGTGCCGGGCATCCCCATGTCGGAGGCGCGCTTGTCGGCCATGGCCAGCAGCCGGCGGATACGGCCGGCGACCGCGTCCTTGGTCAGCGGCGGCTCGGCGAGCGAGCCCAGCTCCTCCAGCGACGCCTGCTTGTGCTCGATCCGCAGCCGGCCGGCTGCCGCGAGGTGCTCGGGGACCTCCTCGCCGAGGATCTCCAGGGCGCGCTGCACCCGGGCGCCGGCCGCGACCGCGGCCCGCGCGGAACGGCGCAGGTTCGCGTCGTCGAAGTTCGCCAGCCGGTTCGCGGTGGCCCGGACCTCGCGGCGCATCCGGCGCTCCTCCCAGGCCAGGACGGAGTCATGGGCGCCGAGCCGGGTCAGCAGCGCGCCGATCGCGTCGCCGTCCCGTACGACGACCCGGTCGACGTTGCGCACCTCGCGGGCCTTGGCCGGGATCTGCAGCCTGCGGGCCGCGCCGACCAGGGCCAGCGCCGCCTCGGGGCCGGGGCAGGTGACCTCCAGCGACGAGGAGCGGCCCGGCTCGGTGAGCGAGCCGTGGGCCAGGAAGGCGCCGCGCCAGGCCGCCTCGGCGTCGCAGGTGGCACCGGAGACGACCTGCGGGGGCAGGCCCCGGATGGGACGGCCGCGGCCATCCACCAGACCGGTCTGCCGCGCCAGCTGGTCACCGCCGGCGACCACCCTGACCACGTACCGGCTGCCGCGGCGCAGCCCGCCGGGGGCCATCACCACCAGGTCCGAGGAGTGGCCGAAGATCTCCAGGATGTCCTTCCGCAGCCGCCGGGCCGCGATCCCGGTGTCCAGCTCCGCCTCGATCACGATGCGGCCGCTCACCAGGTGCAGACCGCCCGCGAACCGCAGGATCGACGAGACCTCCGCCTTCCGGCAGCAGGTCCGGGTGACGGGGAGCCGGGAGATCTCATCCTTCACCGCTGGCGTCATCGCCATGGGCCGATCCTTCCACGCATACGAAAAATCCGGTCATACGCGGTGGCCAGCAGCTCCGGATCGTGCCGCGGCCCGTCGGGGGCCGCTATCCGCGCCAGCTCGACCGTGCCGCCCAACCCTTCGGCAGCCTTGACCAGGCTGTCGCGGTCGGGCACGGCGGCCTCGTCGGCCAACACCACGTCGATGGTGAGTTTAGGGGCGTGTCGGGCCAAAACCTCCAAGTGACGCTGCGGAGAAAAGCCGTCGGTTTCCCCCGGCTGGGGTGCGAGGTTCAGTGTGAGGACCTTGCGGGCCCGGGTGTTCACCAGTGCGTCGGCCAGCTCCGGGACCAGCAGATGCGGGATCACCGAGGAGAACCAGGACCCCGGTCCGAGGACCACCCAGTCGGCGTCCAGGACCGCCTGGACGGCCTCCGGAACGGCCGGCGGATCGGCCGGCTGCAACCACACTTCCTGCACGTCACCGGGGGTGAGGGCGACCGTGGCCTGGCCCCGCACCGTGGTGGTCTCGTCGGGCGCCGCGGGGTCGTGCCCGCGGACGCTCGCATGGAGGTCCAGCGGCACCGCGGACATGGGCAGCACCCGGCCGTGCGCACCCAGCAGCCGGCCGACCCATTCGAGTGCCGCGACCTCGTCGTTGAGCTGCTCCCAGAGGGCGACAATCAGCAGATTGCCTACGGCGTGTCCGTGCAGATCGCCCTTGCTGACGAAGCGGTGCTGGATCACCTGCGCCCAGGTCCGCCCCCACTCGTCGTCCCCGCACAGCGCGGCCAGCGCCTTGCGCAGGTCACCGGGGGGCAGGACGCCCATCTCCTCGCGCAGCCGGCCGCTGGAACCGCCGTCGTCGGCGACGGTGACGACGGCGGTCAGGTCGCCGGTGATCCGGCGCAGGGCGCTCAGCGACGCGGACAGGCCGTGGCCGCCGCCCAGGGCGACCACTTTCGGCGGTACTCCGGAGCGACGGCTCGTCCGACGCAGGCGCCGTGCCGTCCGGATCACTCGCGCCCCATGTCCCGGTGGACGATGACGGTCTCCACCCCGTCCGAGGAGAGCCGCGCGGCGAGCCGCTCGGACATCGCGACGCTGCGGTGCTTGCCACCGGTGCAGCCGACGGCGATGGTCACGTACCGCTTGCCCTCCCGGCGGTAGCCGGCGGCGATGATGTGCAGCAGCTCGGCGTACCGGTCCAGGAACTCCTTGGCGCCGGGCTGGTTGAAGACGTACTGGGCGACCTCGTCGTTCAGCCCGGTGTACGGGCGCAGCTCCGGGACCCAGTGCGGGTTCGGGATGAAGCGGCAGTCGACCACCAGGTCCGCGTCGACCGGGAGCCCGTACTTGAAGCCGAAGGACATGACGGTCGCCCGCAGCTCGGGCTCCCCGTCGCCCGCGAACTGGGCGTCCATCTTCGATCGCAGCTCGTGCACGTTCAGGCTGGAGGTGTCGATCACCAGGTCGGCCTCGCCGCGCAGCTCGCGCAGGAGATCACGCTCCTTGGCGATGCCGTCCACGATCCGGCCGTCGCCCTGCAGCGGGTGCGGGCGGCGGACGGACTCGAAGCGGCGCACCAGAAGGTCGTCTGAGGCCTCCAGGAACACCACGCGGCGCTTGACGCCCTTGGTGTCGAGGTCGGCCAGCGACTCCCGCAGATTGTCGAAGAAGCGGCGGCCGCGGACGTCCACGACGACCGCGATCCGCGCCACATTGCCCTGCGAGCGCGCGCCGAGGTCCACCATGGTGGGGATCAGGGCGGGCGGCAGGTTGTCCACGACGAACCAGCCGAGGTCCTCAAGGCACTTGGCCGCGGTGCTGCGGCCGGCTCCGGACATGCCGGAGATGATCACCAGTTCGGGGATGGCCTCGGCGGCCTCACCCGCTCCACCGGTCGTCACGGTTGCTCCGTCTCCGTCGTTCTCTGTCATCGCTGTCTCCCCCGTTCCACTGAGGCGGCCCCCGGGTGCGGCCGTCTACTCATCCTCAATGATCTCTCCCGTGGCGGTGTTCACCGCGGGAACGGCGGGCGCGGCTCCGGCCAGGGCCGCGGCGACCGTCTCGGCCGTGCGGCGGCCGATGCCGGGCACCTCGCAGATCTGCTCCACCGTGGCGGCCCGCAGCCGCTTGAGCGAGCCGAAATGCTTGAGCAGCGCCTGGCGGCGCGTCTCGCCGAGGCCCGGCACCGCGTCCAGGGCGCCCGCCTTCATCGATTTCGATCGTTTGGTGCGCTGGTACGAGATCGCGAAGCGGTGTGCCTCGTCCCGGATCCGCTGCAACAGGTACAGGCCCTCGCTCGTGCGGGGCAGGATCACCGGATCGTCGTCGTCCGGCAGCCAGACCTCTTCCAGGCGCTTGGCGAGGCCGCAGACGGCCACGTCCTCGATGCCCAGCTCCGCGAGCGCCCGCTGGGCGGCCGCGACCTGCGGCTGCCCGCCGTCGACGACGACGAGCTGCGGCGGGTACGCGAACTTGCGCGGCCGGCCGGTCTCGGGGTCGATGGGCCCGCCCACCGCCTCGCCCGCGCCGCCGCCCTCGGCGCCGACCTCGCCGCCGGCCGCGCCGACGTCCCACTCGCCCGTCTTCTGCTTCTCCTGCAGATAGCGGCGGAAGCGCCGGGAGATCACCTCGTGCATCGACCGGACGTCGTCCTGGCCCTCGAAGGACTTGATCTGGAAGCGGCGGTACTCGCTCTTGCGGGCCAGGCCGTCCTCGAAGACCACCATCGAGGCGACCACGTCGTCACCCTGGAGGTGCGAGATGTCGAAGCACTCGATCCGCAGCGGGGCCGTCTCCAGCTCCAGCGCCACGGAGATCTCCTCCAGGGCCCGGGAGCGGGTGGTCAGGTCCGAGGCGCGCTTGGTCTTGTGCAGCGCCAGCGCCTGCTGCGCGTTGCGCTGCACGGTGACCATCAGGTCCTTCTTGTCGCCGCGCTGCGGGACCCGCAGGCTGACCTGCGAACCGCGCCGCTCGCCGAGCCACTGGGTGAGCGCCTCGGCGGTCTGCGGCATGGCCGGGACCAGCACCTCCTTGGGGACGCCCTCGCCCTTCTCGTCACCGTAGAGCTGCTGCAGGGCGTGCTCGACGAGGCCGGCGGTGTCGACCGCCTCGACCTTGTCGGTGACCCAGCCGCGCTGGCCCCGTACCCGGCCGGCGCGGACGTGGAAGATCTGGACGGCCGCCTCCAGCTCGTCCTCGGCGACCGCGATCAGGTCGGCGTCGGTGGCGTCGTTGAACACCACCGCGTTCTTCTCCAGGGCCCGCTTGA
The DNA here is from genome assembly GCF_010548325.1 of Streptomyces sp. SID13666. Classification (NCBI taxonomy): domain Bacteria; kingdom Bacillati; phylum Actinomycetota; class Actinomycetes; order Kitasatosporales; family Streptomycetaceae; genus Streptomyces; species Streptomyces sp. SID13666. Next base: position 116,634 of record NZ_JAAGLX010000019.1, read on the forward strand.
GCGCTTCTATGTCGTCACGCAGCCTGGCGGCCCTCTCGTACTCCATCTCGCCGGCCGCCTCCCGCATCTGCTGCTCCAGGCGGCGCAGATACGTGCCGGTGCGGCCGGCCATGAAGTCGCAGAACTCCTCGGCGAGTTCGCGGTGCTCGTCCGGGGTGACGCGGCCGACGCAGGGCGCGGCGCACTTGCCGATGTAGCCGAGCAGGCAGGGCCGGCCGATCTGCGCGGACCGCTTGAACACCCCTGCGGAGCAGGTCCGCACGGGGAAGACCCGCAGCATCAGGTCCACGGTCTCGCGGATCGCCCAGGCGTGGGCGTACGGCCCGAAGTACCGCACGCCCTTCTTCTTGGGCCCGCGCATCACCTGCACCCGGGGAAACTCCTCACCCATGGTGACGGCCAACGACGGATAGCTCTTGTCGTCCCGGTACTTGACGTTGAACCGGGGGTCGAACTCCTTGATCCAGGAGTACTCCAGCTGCAGCGCCTCGACCTCGGTGCCGACCACGGTCCACTCGACGGACGCGGCGGTCGTCACCATGGTGGCGGTGCGCTGGTGCAGGTTGGCGATGTCCTGGAAGTACGAGGAGAGCCGCTGGCGCAGGCTCTTCGCCTTGCCGACGTAGATCACCCGGCCGTGCTCGTCCCGGAATTTGTAGACCCCCGGCGAGTCGGGGATCTGACCCGGCTTCGGTCTGTAACTGGAGGGGTCTGCCATGCCACCACCCTACTGGCGGGCGGTGACATTCCCGGTCCCGGCACGGGTCACGCGCGGGGACCGGGAATGACGGTTCAGCTACGCCGCGTGGTGCGGCGGCGTACGCCGAAGGCGAAGGCGGTGATCAGCGCCAGACCGGCGCCGACCGCGCCGAGCGGGGCGCCCTTCCCGAGGTGCCCGTCCGCCGCGCCGGCCCGGGCGGCCTGCGCCTCGGGGGCCGCTGCGACAGCCGGAGCGACGGCCGGAGCTGCGGCGGGACCGATGGCCCCGGGAGCGGCTCCGGGAGCGGCCCCCGTGTCGTAGCCGCCGCCCAGGCCCGCCCGGTCGTACGCCGAGCCGGGCAGCTTGTCCCCGTACCTTCGGTGGACGAGCTGCTGGTAGCCGGCCAGCGTGGTGCCGGCGGCGCCGACGGCCTTGACCGCGTCCGGATCGAGCGGCAGGACCCTGCCCGCGCGCACCACGTACCAGGCGTCGATCTGCGGTTCCCGGAAGACCGTGGAACCGGGCTGAGCACCGCCCTTGGCGACGTAGTCGGTCTCGTCGCTGCCCGTGGCGATGTTCACCACCTTCCAGCCGGTCCCGCTGCGCACCGTCCACACGGAGGCGGTGTGCCCGTCGGCGGAGACCGCCTTGGTGGCGGCGAACTCCGGCAGCGCGACGGCCGCGCCCCGGTCGCCCGCGACGAAGCCGGGGTTGAGGGTGTTGACGGTGACGGTCGCGCCTTGGAGGTGCGGTGCCGCGGCCTTCAGTGCGGTGACGCCGTCACGGGCGAAGAAGCGGGAGAGCGTGTCGAGGGTGGCCGGCGCCGCGGCGGCTTCGCGGGCGGCGGCGGGAGCGGCGGAGGCGGCGGGTATGTCGTCGGCGTGCGCCACGGGGACGGCGGCCAGAGTGAGTCCGCCGGACGCCAGGGCGGCGACCGCGCCTGCCGCGATCTTGTGTGTCGTGCTCGTCTTCATCGGCGCCTCACGCTCCGATCCGGTAGAGCGAATGGGTCCAGGAGAACGAGCTGTTGTTGACGTAGTACGAGTAGTCCGCCCAGTTGTAACGGTAGTTGGACGGCCACGGGTCTCCCCAGTAGACGAAGTTGGTGGCGGTGTCGTAGCCGTAGAGCACATGCATGTGCCCGCCGCCGGAGCTCCACGCGATACGGGTCTCCACCGGCCGGTTGGCGCTGATCTCGCTCTGCACGGTGGTGTAGCGCAGATAGCCGGTGACGTAGCTGCCGGAGTTGATGCCGGCCCAGTCCAGCGCGTTCTGCACGTTGTCCAGCGACGCCTGCCAGTTGCCGCAGGTCGAGCCCTGGGCCCGGTTGAAGGCCGCGTTGCAGAACTGGTTCTGCGAGTAGGAGCGGCCGAACCAGGTGGCGATGGTGTTGCCGCTCGCTGCCCAGCACCAGTTGGTGTTCTGCTGCGCCTGCATGGTGATGTTCAGCTGCTTCGCGCCGGCCAGGGTGCTGGTCGCGGCGGCGGGTGCGGCGAGGGATGCGGCGGCGGGTGCGGCGCCGGCTGTGGGGGTGCCGGTGATGCCGAGGCCGAGTGTCGCGGCGAGTGCGAGCACGACCGCCGCGAGGCGCCCGCGGCCGCGCAACCGCATGCGGAGGGGATGGAGCATGGCGTTCCTCCCTGTCGGGAAGTGGGGGGTGGAGGAGCGCGTCCGGACGCTGGATCAGAGCATCGGGTGTTGTCGGGGACCGGTCAACGGGCTTCAATGTGGGGGCGAGCCAGGTGTGAACGCCCGCGGTACGGGTGTGAACACAGGGATCGGATCAGCAGGTCAGCAGCGTGCCGCGAGACGTACCGGCCACCACGTGGGTGAACGTTCACAGACCGCGCGGCCGGAGGAGCGCGATGTCGCAGAGAACCGCATTGTCCGAGGCGCTGCGCACCGGACCCTTCCACCACGCGCTGCGGACCGCCGTGGCCGCCCGCGGTCTGGCCCTGGAACGGGTCCGGCACCGTCTCGCGCAGCGCGGCGTGCGGGTGTCCGTCACCAGCCTCAGCTACTGGCAGAGCGGCATCCGCAGACCGGAGCGGGCCGAATCGCTGCGCGCCGTCCGGGCGTTGGAGGACGTCCTGGAACTGCCCGCGAACTCCCTGAGCCGGCTGCTCGTCCCCCGCACGAACCCCGACCGGCCGCCGGCCCGCTCGTACCAGTACCTGATGGAACCCGCCGCGGCCCTGGAGACCCTGCTCGCGGAGCTCGGCTCCCCGGCGGACGGCGGGCTCCACACCGTCGTGCACTACGAGCGGGTGCGGATCGGGGAGGCACGCGAGCTGCTCGCCCACGACTCACAGCATGTGGTCCGCGCACACCGTGACGGTGTGGACCGCTATGTGGCTATCCACCACGGGGACCCCGGCTGCGATGTCGAGCGGGTCCGGGTGCGGGCGGCCGACAACTGCCGCGTCGGACGGGTCAGACGGCACCAGGAGTCCGGCGTGGTCGTCGCCGAGCTGCTCTTCGACGGCCGCCTGCGCGGCGGCGACACCGCCCTGCTCGGCTACGGCTTCGACGACGGCAGCGGCCCGCCGAGCGGCGAGTACGTCCGCGGCTTCCCCTTCGGAGGCGGCCAGTACGTCCTCCAGGCCGCCTTCGCCCCGACCACCCTCCCGGTCCGCTGCCGCCGCTTCGAACAACCCACCCAGGGCGCCCCCCAGCAGGCGGTCGCCGAACTGCTCCTCAACGGCCGCGGCACCGTCCACTTCGTGGAGGAGACGGTACGGCCGGGCCTGCTGGGCATCGCGTGGGACTGGTCCTGAGGGGCCGGGCGGTTCCGGCCGGTCGGTCCTGAGGGGCGGCGCCAACGCACTCAGGACGGATCCGTCGGCGTGGGGCCGGCCCGTTGCCGGGCCGCCCCCCGCCCGTCACCAGCCGCGCTCGCGCCACTCCGCGAGGTGGGGGCGCTCGGCGCCGAGTGAGGTGTCGTTGCCGTGGCCCGGGTAGACCCAGGTCTCGTCGGGAAGGGCGTCGAAGAGCTTGGCGGTCACGTCGCCCAGGAGGCGGGTGAAGGCCTCCGGGTCGTCGTGGGTGTTGCCGACGCCGCCGGGGAAGAGGCAGTCGCCGGTCCACAGGTGCGGGTGGCCGTGCGGGTCGTCGTAGACGAGGGCGATGCTGCCGGGGGTGTGGCCGACCAGGTGGCGGGCGGTCAGCTCGATGCGCCCGACCCGGACGATGTCGCCGTCCTCGACCAGGACGTCGGTGGGTACCGGGATGCCCTCCGCGTCGTAGCGCCCGGCGTAGGTGCGCGCGCCGGTGGCGGCCTTGACCTCGGCGAGGGCGCTCCAGTGGTCGCCGTGCTGATGGGTGGTGACGACGGAGGCGATTCCGTCGTCACCGATCAGGCCGAGCAGCGTCCGGGGCTCGGCGGCCGCGTCGATCAGCAGTTGGTCACCGGAGTCCCGGCAGCGCAGCAGGTACGCGTTGTTGTTCATCGGGCCGACCGCGACCTTGGTGATGATGAGGTCGGTGAGCTCGTGCACGTCCGGCGCGCCGCCGACCTTCACTTCTCCGTTATAGGGCATGCCGCCCAGGTTAGTGGCGCCCAGGTCAATGGCGTCAGATGAGCGGTGGGAGGATGGGCAGCGGGTGGTCCGGGACGGTGGTCAGGCCGTCGCCCTTGGCGCGGCCGCTGACCCAGGCCAGCAGGGCGTTGCCGGTACCGCTGACGGTGAGCTCCGGCTCGGTGGCGGCGCCGAGATCCCAGGAGGATCCGCTGCCGGTGTCGTGCAGCCGGACGGCGGCGACGCCCTCGTGGCCGGAGAGGCCGTCGAGGAGCGCGTCGAGCTGCCGCCCGGTGAAGTCCGCCGGCAGATCGTCGAAGCCGCAGCCGATGCCGAGATCCACATGGTGGAAGTTGATCTCGACGAGCCGCCGCCACGGGATCTCGGCTGCGGCGATCACCTTGCCGGACCGCATCCGGACCTGGGCGGCCCAGGCCTGCGGCGGGATCTCCCCGGTGGCCAGCGCGAAGCGGTCGGCGGAGGTCCGCAGGTCGTCGAGGTGCTCGGCGAGCGGGCGGCCGGCGCCGTCGGCGATGTCCTTGTCGCGCACCTCGGTGCTGATGTACTGCGGGGTCTCCTCGCCGGTGCGCGCCCAGGTGAGGAGGTTGACGAGTGAGTCGGCGTTGCGGGCGAGGTGGGCCAGGACGTGGCCGCGGGTCCAGCCGGGCAGCAGCGAGGGCTCGGCGACCGCGGTGGCGGGGAGCGCCGTGACCGCCTCGATCAGCCGTTCGGTGGCTGCTTGTGCGGCAGCCGCATCGCGGGCGGGGTCGGGTCGTTGGACGGACACAGGGCCTCCTGATCGACAACGTGCTCGACAGCTTGATCGACGGTGCACGGACGACGCTAGCGCGGTCACTCGGTCGGGTGAACATGGCAGCCGCCCTCCGTAAATCGAATGCGCGTGCTATAGGCTCGGTGTGTCACAACAGGAAGAAATGTTGACGGCGCCCCGTTTAGGCTGACTGGGGGTGCCGACCCTCTCCTTTTCTATGAAAGGTGCGCACTGGCGTGGCCGATCGACTCACAGTCCGTGGCGCTCGCGAGCACAACCTCAAGAACGTCTCGCTCGACCTCCCGAGGGACGCGCTCATCGTGTTCACCGGACTCTCCGGTTCGGGCAAGTCCTCCCTCGCGTTCGACACGATCTTCGCCGAGGGGCAGCGCCGCTACGTCGAGTCGCTCTCCTCCTACGCCCGGCAGTTCCTGGGCCAGATGGACAAGCCCGACGTCGACTTCATCGAGGGCCTCTCACCGGCCGTCTCGATCGACCAGAAGTCCACGTCGCGCAACCCGCGCTCCACCGTCGGCACCATCACCGAGGTCTACGACTACCTCCGGCTGCTCTTCGCCCGGATCGGCAAGCCGCACTGTCCCGAGTGCCGCCGGCCGATCTCGCGCCAGTCGCCGCAGGCCATCGTCGACCGGGTGCTGGAGCTGGAGGAGGGCAGCCGCTTCCAGGTGCTCTCCCCGCTGGTGCGCGAGCGCAAGGGCGAGTTCGTCGATCTCTTCGCCGACCTGCAGACCAAGGGGTACAGCCGGGCCCGGGTGGACGGCGTGACCATCCAGCTGACCGAGCCGCCGGTGCTCAAGAAGCAGGAGAAGCACACCATCGAGGTGGTCATCGACCGCCTCACCGTCAAGGAGAGCGCCAAGCGCCGGCTGACCGACTCCGTCGAGACCGCCCTCGGGCTGGCCGGCGGCATGGTGATCCTGGACTTCATCGATCTGCCCGAGGACGACCCGCAGCGTGAGCGGATGTTCTCCGAGCACCTGTACTGCCCCTATGACGACCTCTCCTTCGAGGAGCTGGAGCCGCGCTCCTTCTCCTTCAACTCGCCCTTCGGCGCCTGCCCGCAGTGCAGCGGCATCGGCACCCGCATGGAGGTCGACCCGGAGCTGATCGTCCCGGACGAGGAGAAGTCGCTGGAGGACGGCGCGGTCGCGCCGTGGTCCGGCGGTATGTCCAAGGGGTACTTCCAGCGGCTCGTCGAGGCACTCGGCGAGGAGCTCGGCTTCCGCACGGACATCCCCTGGGCGGGTCTGCCGGTCCGCGCCAAGAAGGCGCTGCTCCACGGGCACAAGACGCAGATCAAGGTGGCCTACAAGAACCGGTACGGCCGCGAGCGCGCGTACACGACCAACTTCGAAGGCGCGATCCCGTTCGTCAAGCGGCGGCACCAGGAGTCCGAGACGGACTCCAGCCGCGAGCGCTTCGAGGGCTTCATGCGCGAGGTGCCGTGCCCGACCTGTGAGGGCACCCGGCTCAAGCCGATCGTCCTCGCGGTCACCGTCCAGGGCCGGTCCATCGCCGATGTCTCCGCGATGTCGATCAGCGACTGCGCCGACTTCCTCTCCGCGATGAAGCTGGACGCCCGCGACAAGAAGATCGCCGAACGGGTCCTGAAGGAGGTCAACGAGCGGCTGAAGTTCCTGGTCGACGTCGGCCTGGACTATCTCTCGCTCAACCGCGCCTCGGGCAGCCTGTCCGGCGGCGAGGCCCAGCGCATCCGGCTCGCCACCCAGATCGGCTCCGGCCTGGTCGGCGTGCTGTACGTGCTGGACGAGCCGTCGATCGGTCTGCACCAGCGGGACAACCACCGGCTCATCGAGACCCTGGTGCGGCTGCGGGACCTCGGCAACACCCTGATCGTGGTGGAGCACGACGAGGACACCATCAAGATCGCCGACTGGATCGTCGACATCGGCCCGGGCGCCGGTGAGCACGGCGGCAAGGTCGTGCACTCGGGTTCGCTCAAGGACCTGCTGACCAACGAGGAGTCGCTGACCGGCCAGTATCTGTCCGGCAAGCGCTCGATCCCGATGCCGGACGTGCGCCGGCCGGTGGACCGCGACCGGCAGCTGACCGTGCACGGCGCCCGCGAGCACAACCTGCAGGACATCGACGTGTCCTTCCCGCTCGGGGTGCTCACCGCCATCACCGGTGTCTCGGGATCCGGCAAGTCGACGCTGGTCAACGACATCCTCTACACCCACCTGGCGCGCGAGCTGAACGGGGCGCGCAGCGTCCCGGGCCGGCACACCCGGGTGGAGGGCGACGACCTGGTGGACAAGGTCGTGCACGTGGACCAGTCGCCGATCGGCCGCACCCCGCGCTCCAACCCGGCCACGTACACCGGTGTCTTCGACCACGTCCGCAGGCTCTTCGCCGAGACGATGGAGGCGAAGGTGCGCGGCTATCTGCCGGGCCGCTTCTCCTTCAACGTCAAGGGCGGCCGCTGCGAGAACTGCTCGGGCGACGGCACGATCAAGATCGAGATGAACTTCCTGCCGGACGTCTACGTCCCGTGCGAGGTCTGCCACGGCGCCCGCTACAACCGCGAGACGCTGGAGGTGCACTTCAAGGGCAAGTCCATCTCCGAGGTGCTCGACATGCCGATCGAGGAGGCGCTGGACTTCTTCGAGGCCGTCCCGACGATCTCCCGTCATCTGCGCACCCTGAACGAGGTGGGGCTGGGCTACGTCCGGCTCGGGCAGTCGGCGCCGACCCTCTCCGGCGGCGAGGCGCAGCGCGTCAAGCTCGCCAGCGAGCTGCAGAAGCGCTCCACCGGCCGGACGGTCTACGTCCTGGACGAGCCGACCACCGGTCTGCACTTCGAGGACATCAGCAAGCTCATCAAGGTGCTGTCGGGACTGGTCGACAAGGGCAACACGGTCATCGTCATCGAGCACAACCTCGATGTCATCAAGACCGCCGACTGGGTCATCGACATGGGCCCGGAGGGCGGCAACGGCGGCGGTCTGGTGGTGGCCGAGGGCACCCCGGAGGAGATCGCCGGGTCGACGGCCAGCCACACCGGCAAGTTCCTGCGGGACATCCTCGGCGACCGGGTGAGTGACGCCACGGTGTCGCCGAGGAAGAAGCCGGCGGCGAAGAAGCCGGCGGTGAAGAAGGCCCCGGCCAGGAAGGTCACCGCGAAGAAGGCCACGGTCGCGGAAACCGTCGCGGCACCCGCCAAGAAGGCGGCGCCGCGCAAGAAGGCAGCGGGCAAGGCCTGACCCGCTGGGCACAGGTTCGGGACGTAGGGTACTGGTCTCAAGATCAGTCCCTGCGTCCCTTTCCGCGTCCTGAGCCTGGAGCACCACGATGACCGAACCGCACGCCGCCTGCCGCCGTACCGTCCTGCGGGGCGCGGCTCTCGCCGGAGTCGCCGGCCTGGGCCTCACGGCCTGCGGCGGATCCGGCAAGGACAAGGCCGCGGCCACCGGTCCCGTCGACCTCGGCCCGGCCACCGAGGTCGCCGTCGGCGGCGCCAAGCTGTTCCGCGATGACAAGGTCGTGGTCTCGCAGCCCACCCAGGGCGCCTACAAGGCGGTCAGCGCGGTGTGCACGCACGCCGGCTGCGTGGTGGACAAGGTCGAGGACGGCATCATCTCCTGCCCCTGCCACGGCAGCCGCTTCAACGCCACGACCGGCGCCGTCGTCCAGGGCCCGGCGACCGAGCCGCTGCCCGCCGTCGAGGTGCGCGTCGAGGGCGGCAAACTGATCACCGGCCCCAAGGCCTGACACCTGGCATCAGTCGTCGAGGTCGATCGCGAACTCGACGACCGTGGTGTCACCCCGCCGGACGATCGGGTGCGCAACCTCGACCACCCGGCCGTCGTCGGCGACGTGCCTGCGGGTGAAGCGGATCACCGGCACGGAGCCGCCGATGCGCAGCGTCGCCTGCTCGTCCTCGGTGGGCATGGCCGTGGTGAACGACTCGGTGATGCGGTTGACGTGGATGCCCAGCGTCTTGAACTGCGCACGAGTGCCACCCGGCCACGGCTCGTTGATCGGGTCGGCGACAGGTGTAGCGGCGACATCGGACCAGCGGACATAGCTGATGGACATCTGCGTCGGGGCATCGTTGTCGTAGAACACGAAGTGGCGGGCGAGAAGCGGTTCGCCGATTTCGCACTCGAAGAGTGCGGCCAGTTCGGCGTCGGCCCGCTTCTTCACGTACCGCTTGTCGAGCCGGTATTCGGACCAGCCGATGCCTTGGTCCTTGGTGAACGCCGTTTGCGGCGCTGTGGTGTTGGTGCGGTACCGGTCAGCTGCCATGCGGTGAACGGGCGGCCGTTTGCGGACGATGGTGCCCGCGCGGGTCCGGGTCTCGATCAGTCCCTCGTTGCGCAGGACCGCGAGAGCGTTGCGGATCGTCGTCTCGGAGACGCCGTGCGCCTCGCACAGCTCCGGCAGGGTGGGTAGGCGGTCGTCCGGCGCGTAGGTGCCGTCATGGATCTGGGCACGTACTTCGGCGGCGATGCGGAGGTACTCCGGCCGTTCCTCGCGGGGCACGCGAATCACCCTCCCGAGTGATCGTCCGATTCTGTACTCACATATTGGCCGCTTCGCTTGACCCTCGCCAAGTCGCGCGCGATTCTGAGTACGGAAAAGAACTTTCCGTACTCAGAACATTGTGGAGTTTGGGAGCACACCCATGCCTGAATCCGGACAGAGCTGGCAGCGCCGCTTCCCCGGGGATGCCGAGCAGGTTCGCGTCGTCCGGGTATGGGTGGGCAGTCACGTGCGCCACGAGGACGCTCCGCTGCTGGCCGACGAACTCTTCGTCGCCGTCCTGGCGACACGACCGGCGAAGATCCAGATGACCCTCTCCACGGCCGGTTACCGAGCCCGCATCTCCGCGTCCGGCAACGTGGCGTTACCTCTGCACAGCGTCAGGGGTGCCGGTCTCTCGATCATCCGCGGCTTCTCATCCTGCCACGGCACCACCCCGGACGATCACGGACTCTGGGCAGAAGTCACCCAGGAGAAGACGCCATGAGCACCGACAACACCCAGCCTCCGGTCATCGACCCGGACCGGCTCACCATCAACCAATTGCGCGGACTGAACTGCGCGCACTGCGCAGCGCGCCTCTACCGCGCCCGGTCGATAGGCACACACCACATCGGGACCGGCGTACACGCCGACGACGTCGAACTGTATGCATGCGAACCGTCCTGCGCCGTCGCGGTTGAACGGCAACCGCACGCATGGTGCCAGTTGTGCCACGACCCGATCGACGCCGCAATGGCCGTCCCGATCGGCAACCGGCCCGCGCCGACCGGTCCCGGCAGATTGCTGTACGCGGACGCCAAGTGCCGTGTGGCGTACCGGATCATCCCGCTGGCCGAACACCCGGCGGACACGGACGGCACCATCCGCTTCCGTACCGCCGACCCGTTCGTCCCGAAGTCCCGCTGAGACAGCAACTCCCGGACCGCCTCGCGGTAGCAACCCCAGGTTTTGGGGACAACTCGAAGCCCCCGCCCGGCACTCCCTCCCAGACCGCAGCTTCGTGCCGCACTCGCGGGATGCCACGGCGGGCAACGCTTAGTAACAGATCCGTCACACCGCCGCCAAGCGCCTTCGGGCACTGTCACGCTGCACCCTCAAGCCGTCTGGGGGCCAACATCACCAACCCGTTCCTCATCCCGACCGTTCAGCGCCGAATGTTCACCGAGCCATGGCAGCGGTACGCGTGGGCTGCCCTACCCCTGGTCAGCATGTCGCTCTTGGCCTTCTTGCCATTCGTCATCGCCTGGCACCGCAAGGTCATCGGATGGCGAGCTCCAGCCGTCTACGCAGCTCTTAGCGCGACCGTTCTCGGCTTCGCCATCGTCCAGCCCAAGGTCAACGCATGGTTCGCGGTAGCCGTCTGGACATTCATGATCACGACGGTCGTGCACGTCCTTCTCCTCGACCGCAGCAAGCAGCAGATCAAGTGACGCGGGGCCGTGACGGATCGCCGAGCGGCGATGCCGTCACCGCTTGCCGGAAACCAAGGGGACTCATGCACGCTCATTCAGCCCGCGCCACCGCCATCATCGCCTGTGGCCTTCTCTTCGCTACGGGCTGCTCGATGGGCACTACGCGCTCCCCGAACAAACCCGCAGGCAATTCCGCACCATCAGCGGCCGGCGTCACCGCGACCACAGCGTTCGGAGCGATTGCCAAGGATGTTCCGACCGCGAAGCTCACGGTCACGGTGACCGCTGAGAACGACAGCAATCACCTGATGGGTCGCCCTGGCCGGTACACGTCAGCGATCAAGTTCGCCGACAGTCGGATCAAAGGCGCCGACGCCAGCATGTACAAGACGGGGGACGTCGAACTCGGCGGCTGCATCGAGGTCTTCCCGACCACAGAGGCCGCGAAGACCCGCGCCGAGTACATCCAGAAGGTCACGGCGAGCATTCCCATGCTCGCCGAGTACGACTACCCGCACGGGACGGTCCTCGTCCGCGTCTCCCGATATCTCACGCCCACCCAAGCCGCCGCCTACGACAAGGCCGGCTCCAAGCTCGGGTAGCCGCTGGCCACGAGCTGGTGCCGTGGCATGGATCTTGGTGACGCGATCCGCGCGGCAGTGAGCCGCGTCGGATCGGACAGGCCCTACGAGCGGCGCCTCATTCGTTGGCCCACCTCGCCGGAGTCCGTCTCCCACCACGGGCGGGTCATTTCCGGGACGGCGGGGGCGGGCTCGTGGGCCGACGCCGACGCGCCTGAGGCCGTGGCCGCCGGGAGGAGTTCGTGGTCCAGGCGGGCGTCCAGTTCGGCGGTTTTCGCGCGGTCCGTGCGCCACCACTGGGCGAAGACCGCGATCAGGAAGGGCAGTCCGACCAGTTCGGCGAGGGTGAGCATCAGGCCGCCGCCGATCAGCTGGTCCTGCTTGGGGGTCGGGCCCCAGGTGCGGGGCTGGGCCGCGTACCAGTGGCCGGCGACCAGGGTGCCGCTGGTCATGACGACGATGCCGGGGAGCGAGTCGAAGAGGCCGTCGAGGAAGACCAGGGCGGCCCGTGCCGGGTGGGTGCACCAGCGGGGCAGCAGTTCCTGGTGGGTGAGCATCGGCAGGACGAACAGGCAGCCGGTCAGCAGCAGTTGGAGATGCATCAGTTGGAGGACGGCGTCATGGCGCAGCGCCGTCTCGAAGTAGGGCGTGAAGTAGATCGTCAGCTCGGAGCCGAGCACCGCCGCCGAGCTGACCAGCGGGTACGTCAGCAGGCGCACCGCTCGGCCGGTCAGTACGCCGTGCAGCGGGCCGTCCGGGGTCACCAGGGCCAGCGGGTCGCCGAGGGCCAGGCCCAGGGGGGCGATCAGGTCCAGCACGATGTTCTGCACGGCGGCGGGCCAGAACAGCACCCGGCCGTAGACGGCCAGGCCGGACATCGTGGCGACCACGATCGCGCCCAGGCCGAGCACGAGGAACGCCGTGGTCCGCGCGATTGGCCAGCGGCCGCCGGCGTGACGGTGCCGCCGTACGCCCGCCACGTAGAGCCCGCCCAGCAGGACCACGGCGGCGAGCGCCACACCGTCCAGCTGCCAGGCGCCCAGGAATGTGGACACCGTCAGTTCCGGCAGAGCCGCCGCCGTGGTGCCGAGCGCAGCAGCCATGTCGTCCTCGTCCTCGCATCCGTCCGGTCCCGGCGGCCAACGCTAGACCTGCCGGGGTGGACGGACGTGGGCAGGGCCCGGCATGTCGCTGCCGGGCCCTGCCCATCACGGCCGATCGCGGGCCGTCGCGCGTTACGCGTTACGCGTCGATGCTGTTCTTCTCGGCCGCCTCGGCCGCCGCCTGCTTCTTGGAGGCGAACAGGCTGGTGACGGTGGTGACCGCGAGCACGGCCACGATGACGCCGAGCGAGACGGGGATGGAGATCTCCGGGACGTTCACCCCGGACTCGTGCATCGCGTGCAGGACGAGCTTCACGCCGATGAAGCCGAGGATGACCGACAGGCCGTACGAGAGGTGGACCAGCTTCTTGAGCAGTCCGCCGATCAGGAAGTACAGCTGGCGCAGACCCATCAGCGCGAAGGCGTTGGCGGTGAAGACGATGTACGGGTCCTGGGTGAGGCCGAAGATCGCCGGGATGGAGTCGAGCGCGAACAGGACGTCCGTGGTGCCGATCGCCAGCATGACGACGAGCATGGGCGTCATCAGGCGCTTGCCGTTCTCGACGATGAACAGCTTCGTGCCGTGGTACTTGTCGGTCGACGGGACGCGCTTCTCGACGAGCTTGAGGAGCTTGTTCTCCTCGAACTCCTCGTCCTCGGGATCGGCCAGCGCCTCCTTGATGAGCTTCCAGGCGGTCCAGATCAGGAACGCGCCGAAGATGTAGAAGACCCAGGAGAAGTTGGCGATGATCGCGGCGCCGCCGGCGATGAAGACCGCGCGCAGCACCAGCGCTATCAGGACGCCGACGAGCAGCACCCGCTGCTGGTACTTCGTCGGCACCGCGAACTTCGACATGATCAGGACGAAGACGAAGAGGTTGTCGACGCTCAGCGACTTCTCGGTGATGAACCCCGCGAAGAACTCACCCGCGGGCTGACCGCCCGCGAAGAGTGCCAGGCCGAGCCCGAACAGGGCGGCGAGGACGATCCAGACGACCGTCCAGATGCCCGCTTCCTTGATGGTGACGTCGTGCGGCTTGCGTCCGATGAGGAAGTCGACGGCGATCAAGGCACACAGACCCGCGATGGTCAGTGCCCACATGGTCAAGGAAACATCCACTGCGCCTCCGGTAGTTCACTACGAACAGTGAACGGTACCGGAATGCCCAAGAGAAGGCAAAGGTAAGGTCAAAATCCCAGGTCAGCGGCCATACGCCTGCCGAGCAGCCGCGACCTGACGGAGGACCTGGGGCACGACATGACTACCCGGAGGTACGAGCAGCGGCTCATAGGTCCAGGCGTGGCCGACCCAGGGGTCCGCGAGGTGGTCCTCGGGGGTCGGGGTGAGCCGCATCAGGGAGCGCCACAGCGGGTCGAGGACCGGGCCGTACGCCCGTGCGTCGTCCCGGTCGGCCACCATCAGCAGGTGCACGCCGACCGAGGGCCCCTCGTCGGCGAGGTAGCGCAGCTGGTTGACGGTGCGGTCGTCGAAGCCGTACGGGAAGTCGTTGACGATCAGCAGCTGCTCGGCGGTGTCCAGGTCCACCGGCAGCGAGTCCGGGGCGCCGGCCCGCATCGCCATCTGCACCAGGTCCACCCGCTCGGTCATCCTGCCGATCAGCGCCGCCACTCCGGCCGCACCGGCGGCGGGCGGCACCCGCAGGGTGCCCGACTCGGTCAGCGGGGTGAGTGCGGCGCTGCCGGTGCCGGCCGGGTCGATGACGTGCACCGAGAAGTCCCCGACCGGGTACGAGGCGAGCAGCCGGGCCGCGATGGTGACCGCGATCTCCATGGCCAGCCGCCGGTCCTGGGAGCTGTCGATCCACAGACCGCGCTCCAGCGGCAGTCTGACCAGCAGCGGGATCCGCAGTTCGGGGGTCTCGGGCAGATGCAGGTTGCCGAGCCTGGCGGCCATCGGCACCTCCATCGGCACCGTGTAGCCGTGCCAGACCGGGCTCTCCCAGCCGGCGTACGGCGGTGGCAGCGCCGGTTCGACGACCTCGGACTCGGCGCGCAGCTGCGCCAGGTCGCGGTCGAGGACGGCACGGGCCTGGTCCATGAGGTCGGCCTGTTTGGCGCGGGCCTGGTCCCGGGCGGCGTCGGCGGCCGGGCCGACGCGGGTGCGCGGGTCGGCCAGCAGCCGGTCCAGTTCCTGGTCCAGCCGGGACTCGGCGAAGTCGACGGCGCTGCGGTAGGCGGCGGTGGTGCGGGCCAGGTCCTCGAACATGCCCCAGACCTGGTTGTAGAGCCGCTCCTCCATCGTCCAGCCGCTGGCGTCACCGGCGACGGGCTGCGGGGCGCCCTGCGGGGGCGCGGCGTCCGCCGGCCGGCCGGGCGGCAGGTCCGGGGCCTGCCGGGCGGTGTGCCGCCGGGGGTGCTGATAGCTGATCGGGCCGCCGGCGGTCGCCGCCGCGGACGACGACGCCGGGGATCCGGACTGCGGCCGGGGCGGCGGGGCGACCGAGCGGGCCAGCCCCTTCGCCACCGCGTCATGGATGCCCGCGGCGAGCCCGGCCGCCTCCGGAACTCCCTGGTCGAGCAGCATGGCCGCCAGGCCGCCCGCGTACCCCTGGCCGACCGCGCGGACCTTCCACGCGCCCTGCCTGCGGTAGAGCTCGACGGCGACGACCGCGGTCTCCGGGCCGAGCCCGGTGATGGTGAATCCCGCGACCTCGGCCCCGTCCAGCGTGGTGACCGCGACATGCGGAGCGGCCACCACGCCGAAGGAGGCCGGAACACCGGCCGCGGTGGGGAGTGCGAGCAGCACATGGACCCGGTGGACGTCCTCGGAGAGGGCGCCCAGGTCCACCGCGAGCCGGTGGGAGGCGGCGGCCTGCTGGGACACTTCGAGGCCGGGGAGGTGCGGCGACCCGGGGTGGGCGATCCACTCCGTGCCGCTCACCCGCCCGTGCTCGTCACCAAGGGTGGCCACGGCCACCACCGGCGTGCCCGCCGTCACCCGGATCTCCAGACGGCCGGCGCCCTCGGGCCCGGCCGGGAGCGGATGATTCTGTCCCCGGACCAGCTCGGCGGCCATGCCGCCACCCCCCATTGGTGTTGTACGCGTCGTGCGTGTGCAGCTGTCGTGCGTGTGGTGCTGGTGTTCTCGTGGTGCTGTTGATCCGTGGTGCTGTTGATCCGTGGTGCTGTGCGCCTGTGGAGTCAGAGCGCCGGCAGGATCGACGGCATCAGGTCCTGGAACGTACGGCCGGCGGCCGGCGTACCGATGGCGGTCATCGACCAGCCGCTGCCCGCGCGCTGCACCTTCGCCATGATCTGCGCGGTGTACTGCCCGCCGCCGGTCAGGGTGTAGCGGGCCAGCTCCTGGCCGTTGGTCTCGTCGACGAGACGGCAGAACGCGTTCTGCACCTCGGCGAAGGTCTGCCCGGTGAACGAGTTCACCGTGAAGACGATCTGGTCGATGTGGACCGGCACCCGCTGCAGGTCCACCAGGATCGACTCGTCGTCGCCACCCTGGCCGGCGCCGCCGACCACGTTGTCGCCGGTGTGCCGGACGGAACCGTCGTCGCTGACCAGGTGCCGGAAGAACACCACGTCCACCGGCTGCTTGTCGGCGAAGAGCACCGCCGAGGCGTCGAGGTCGATCTCCCGGGTGCGGCTGCCGAACAGTCCGCGGCGGGGCGCGGCCTGCCAGCCGAGCCCCATCCGAACGGCCGTCAGCGTCCCCCCGTCGGACTTGGTAAGGCTGATCTGCTGGCCCTTGGTCATGTTGACCGTCACGCGCTGTCCCCTCTCACCCGTCACCGGACTGTGTGCGGTTGCCCCGCACCCTAACAAGACGCCGGGACAGCGCACCTCGGTTCACCCCAGGGCAGGGTCTGTCCGGCGGATCGGGCCTAGGGCGTGTTGCGAAAGTCCCGCCTGGCCCACGACGCCTGGCACGCGCCCTCGCTGCGTTGTCGGGCTCGTCCAAGTACCCCAGTACGAGGACGACCCTCCGCCTTGCGAGCGCACGCACCAGACGCCGTGGGCCACGCCCTCCGGGCGAACGGCGCTCCTTTCGCAACACGCCCTAGGCGATACCGGCCTCGCGCATCTGCCGCAGCTCCTTCTTCAAGTCGCCCAGCTCGTCGCGGAGTCGGCCCGCGATCTCGAACTTCAGCTCGGCCGCCGCGGCGTGCATCTGCGCGGTGAGCTCGGCGATCAGGTCCGCCAACTCCTCGGCGGGCAGGCTCTGGGCCACCCGCTTGCCGCCCGCCTTGGACGACAGTCCCGGCACCGGGGCCTTGCCGCGCGAGCGCTGCCTGCCGGAGCCCAGCAGCTCCTCGGTGTCCGCGTCCTCGCGGGCGAACGAGTCGAGAATGCCCGCGATCTTCTTGCGGAGCGGCTGCGGGTCGATGCCGTGTTCGGTGTTGTAGGCGACCTGCTTCTCGCGGCGCCGGTTGGTCTCGTCGATGGCCTGCGCCATCGCGGGGGTGATCGTGTCGGCGTACATGTGGACCTCGCCGGACACGTTACGGGCCGCACGGCCGATGGTCTGGATCAGGGAGGTGCCCGAGCGCAGGAAGCCCTGCTTGTCCGCGTCCAGGATCGCCACCAGCGACACCTCGGGAAGGTCCAGGCCCTCACGGAGCAGGTTGATGCCGATCAGTACGTCGTACTCGCCGGCCCGCAGCTCGCTCAGCAGCTCCATCCGGCGCAGCGTGTCGATGTCGCTGTGCAAGTACCGCACCTGGATGCCGAGTTCCAGCATGTAGTCGGTGAGGTCCTCGGACATCTTCTTGGTGAGGGTGGTGACCAGCACCCGCTCGTTCCGCTCGGTGCGCAGCCGGATCTCGTGCACCAGGTCGTCGATCTGCCCCTCGGTGGGCTTGACGATGACCTGCGGGTCGACCAGCCCGGTCGGGCGGATGATCTGCTCGACCGCGCCGTCGCCGCGCGACAGCTCGTACTTGCCGGGCGTCGCCGACAGGTAGACGGTCTGGCCGATGCGCTCCAGGAACTCCTCCCACTTCAGCGGGCGGTTGTCCATCGCGGACGGCAGCCGGAAGCCGTGGTCGACCAGGGTGCGCTTACGGGAGGCGTCACCCTCGTACATGGCGCCGATCTGCGGCACGGTGACATGCGACTCGTCGATGACCAGGAGGAAGTCCTCCGGGAAGTAGTCGATGAGCGTGTTCGGGGCGGTGCCCGCCTCACGGCCGTCCATGTGCCGTGAATAGTTCTCGATGCCGGAGCAGCTGCCGATCTGCCGCATCATCTCGATGTCGTACGTGGTCCGCATGCGCAGCCGCTGGGCCTCCAGCAGCTTGCCCTGCTTCTCCATCGTCGCGAGGGTCGTCTCCAGCTCCTTCTCGATCCCCGCGACGGCGCGCTCCATACGTTCCGGTCCCGCGACGTAGTGGGTCGCCGGGAACACGTACATCTCCTGGTCGTCGCTGATCACCTCGCCGGTGAGCGGGTGGAGGGTGGACATCGCCTCGATCTCGTCACCGAACATCTCGATGCGGACGGCGAGCTCCTCGTAGACCGGGAAGATCTCGATGGTGTCGCCCCGGACCCGGAAGGTGCCCCGCTGGAACGCCAGGTCGTTGCGGGTGTACTGGATGTCCACGAACTTGCGCAGCAGCTTGTCGCGGTCGATCGTGTCACCGACCCGGAGCCGCACCATGCGGTCGACGTACTCCTGTGGGGTGCCCAGGCCGTAGATGCAGGAGACCGACGCGACGACGACGACGTCGCGGCGGGTCAGCAGGGAATTGGTGGTGGAGTGGCGGAGCCGCTCGACCTCCTCGTTGATCGAGGAGTCCTTCTCGATGTAGGTGTCCGTCTGGGGGACGTACGCCTCGGGCTGGTAGTAGTCGTAGTACGACACGAAGTACTCGACGGCGTTGTTCGGCAGCAGCTCACGGAACTCGTTCGCGAGCTGCGCCGCGAGGGTCTTGTTGGGCGCCATGACGAGCGTCGGGCGCTGGAGCCGTTCGATCATCCACGCCGTGGTCGCCGACTTTCCGGTGCCGGTCGCGCCGAGGAGGACGACATCCTTCTCACCTGCGCGGATACGCCGCTCCAGCTCCTCGATGGCGGCCGGCTGGTCACCACTGGGCTGGAAGGGGCTGACGACCTCGAAGGGCGCCACAGTACGTTCGATGTCTGATACGGGCCGCATGGAACCACCGTACGGCCCAGCACTGACAAACCGCGGGGATCACCGTGGGCGACGGCCGTGAGCGGGCTCACGGACCGGCTCGTAGCGGGGCTGCTGGACACCGGGCGGGTCCAGCGCCACCACCACCCCGGCCAGGAACAGGAACACCACCGGGCCGATCAGGACGGGCGCCAGGATCGCGGCGGGCGAGGCACCGCCCAGGCCGCCGGCGATCCCCGAGTCGTGCAGATGCACCCGGAGCGCGGCCATGCCCGTGTAATGCATGCCGGTGACCGCGACGCCCATGATGAGGCTGGCCCCGATGCTCGCGGCGAAGCCCTTGACCGACACCGCGGCCCACAGTGCCGCGGTGGCCGCCGCCACCGCGATGCCGATCGACAGGTACACCGTTCCGGTGTTGTAGGCGAGGTCCGCGTCCAGCTTCATCCCGGCCATGCCGAGGTAGTGCATGGCGGCCACCCCGACGCCGGTGACCGCGCCGGCGGCGAGCAGGACCGGTGCGCCGCGGCCGAAGAACCCGACCAGGAAGACACCGGCGCCGACCACCGCGATGGCCACTCCGAGGCTCAGGAAGGTGATCGACTTGTCGTAGTTGATCTCCACCTGGTCGACGGTGAACCCCATCATGGCGATGAAGTGCATCGTCCAGATGCCCGAGCCGATGGAGACCGCGCCCAGGGCGAGCCAGCCGGCCCGCCGGGACCGCTCCATCACGAGCGCCCGGACCGTGCAGCGCAGTCCGAGAGCGGCTCCCAGGCAAGCCATGACGTAGGCCACCACGGGGGTGATCCAGCCGTACGTGAATCCGTTGACCGTTCCGTACATGCCGTCCACGGCGGGCCCTTCCGGCGCATCGAGTTGGCACACGATAGGACGGCCGGGGGAACATCTGACCGAGTTTCAGATTCCCTTTACCGACCCGTGATCCGGGTGCACGGTGACGCGGTCCAGCGGTCCGTGCGGCCCGGAGCCGAGCGCCGCCCGCAGCGCCGCCACGACCTGCGCCGGACTCGCCGTCAGCGCCTCCGGAGGCACCCGGACGATCCGCAGGCCGCAGGTGTCCAACGGGTTGGGGCCGGCCGCCGGTCCGATCACCAGAGCCACCCCCTCGCGCGCCCAGTAGGCGTCCGGAGACGCCAGGAACACACCGTCCAGGCGGAGTTCGGGCCGCCACAGCGGCGGCCGCGAACCCGAGAGCGCGACGAGCGAACGCAGCTGGCCGCCCAGCGGGCGGCGGACCCGTCCCGGAAGCGCCAGCTCCCGCAGCGTCTCGTCGATCCCGGACTTGCGGGACAGCGACGCGGTACGCAGCTCGCCCGCCAGCTCCGCCGGATCGACCCCGCGGTCCCACACCAGCTCGCGGAGCACGGCCCGCACCCAGTCCGGGTCGCACGACGCCCGGACGCCGTCCCCCGCGGCGCGCACCAGGGGCGCGACGGGCAGCTCGTCCACCAGCTCGGGGCCGGGGAGGGTGCGCGCGTGGTGGACCCGCACCCAGGTGTGCGTCCTGAGCGCGCGCCCGGCCGGCACCAGGACGTCGACCACCCGCACCTCGGCGGGCACCAGGACCTCGCGCATCCCGTGCAGGGCCAGCGCCGCGATCCCCGTCAGCTGCGCCTGCGCCGCCGGGTACCCGGCGTAGGCCAGGGCCGCCCGGCAGCGCTGCCAGGCGGACAGCGCACCCCGCCGCAGCACCACCACCCTCGGCAGCACCCGCTGCCAGGGGCCGCCCGGCCCGCAGCGCTTGCGCAGCGCCACCTCCGACACCCCGATGCCGGACAGCTGGCCAACCGTCACCACCTGCCGCTGGTCACGGGCGAGAATGCGCAGGGCCTGGGCGAAGTCGTTTCGTGTCATGACGGCCCCCTCCCCCACCGGAACCGCTCAACTACCCGCTGTGACAAGGCTGTCGAAGAGCGGCACCCGGGCGAGTGACCGCTGCGGCCCCGGCTGACGGGCCCGGCCGGCCGGTCCGGCCGAAGGACCGGCCCGGCGGATCCGGCTCGAGGAATCTGCTCCCGGGCCCGTTGTCAGTGGCCCGGCATACGCTGGCGGTATGACGAACACCGAGCGGCACGAGGTGGCGGACCGGACCGCCACGGTGGCCTGGACGCGGCTGGACACCCCGATCGGCCCGCTGCTGCTCGCCGCGACCGACCAGGGGCTGGTCAGCGTCGTCTTCCGGGCCGACGACGAGGTGACGGAGACCTTCCTGGAGCGGCTGGGGCGCCGGCTGGGCGCGGATCCGGTCGAGGAGTCCGGGGAGTCGGGGCGGCTCGCCCCCGCCGTCCGCCAGCTGCGGGCGTACTTCGACGGGGAGCTGCGCGACTTCACCCTCGATCTGGACTGGTCGCTGACCGCCGGCTTCAACCGCCGCGTCCAGCGGGAGCTCGCCACCGGCGTGCCGTACGGCTCGGTCGTCGGCTACCAGGACCTCGCCGACCGCGTCGGCGAGCCGGGCGCCGCCCGCGCCGTCGGCACCGCCATGGGAGCCAATCCGCTGCCGCTCGTCGTCCCGTGCCACCGCGTCGTGGAGAGCAACGGGGGCATAGGCGGCTTCGGCGGCGGCCTGGAGATCAAGCGGACGCTGCTGGCCCTGGAGGGCGTGCTCCCGCCGCCCCTGTTCTGACGGGGCGGCCGGGGCCACCGGGCGACGGCGGCGCCGTCACCCGGTCAGTAGTGGTGGCAGCCCGGGTCGGGGGCGTCGACCGACAGCGCGTCGCCCTCGGGCAGGAGGTACGTGACGTACAGGACGACCGGCACCGTGCCGAGGTTCTGCCCGTTGTGCACCTTGCGGGCGCCGTCCGGCTCGATGAACGACTGGCCTGCGCTGCTGCGCACCACCGAGCAGTCGGCCAGCGTCCTGGTCAGCGTGCCCGACTGGACGACGGCGATCAGCGGCCCCTGGTGGTAGTGCCAGCCGGTCTCACCGCCCGGCGCGATGGTGACCGTGCGCACCACGACGTCCGTACGCCCCTGGGTCCTGACCTTCAGCCCCTCGGCGGAGGTGCCCTTGGCCAGGACCGTCGCCGTCACCCCGCTGCCCGGTGTCGCCAGGGCGCCCGACGGCACCAGTCCCAGCGCCACCACACATCCGGCCACCGCCGCCGCTCTGCGGATCCGGCTCCAGCGCCTGCTGCTGTCCATGTGCGGGGTCCCTCCGGAACGGTTCAGGGAGCGTCGAAACGAGCCGCCTCAACATAGTCCGGCCGCGGGTCCAGAGCGGCGGCCAGCCGGAAGTGTCGCAGCGCTTCATCCGGACGGTTGGCACGCTGCAGCGTCCGGGCGAGCGCGAAGTGCGCGAACGCGTTGTCGGGTTCCCGTTCCAGCACTATCTGGAACTCGAGCTCGGCCGGGCGCAGTTGGGCGGCGGCGAAGAAGGACCGGGCCCGCAGCAGGCGCGCGGCGGTGTTCTCCGGGTGGGCGGCGATGACCGAGTCCAGCAGCTTCACCGCTCCGCGCGGGTCGCGGGCTTCCAGCAACTGCTCCGCGGCACGGAAATCGATGACGTGGGTCTCGGGGGTCTGCTCGGGCACGGCCGCCTCCCTTCCATGGCTCGGGTGACGACTGATCGTCGGCACAGACATACCCAACGCGGCCCCCGGCAATCACATTCCGGGCGGTCCCGCCCGGGGCCGCACTAGGGCGCGAGGCGGTCGCGCAGCTGCTGCCAGACCCGTTTGACCTGGGGTTCGAGCGCCTCCAGGGGGCCGTCGTTGTCCAGCACGACATCGGCGACGGCGAGCCGCTGCTCGCGGGTGGCCTGGGCCGCCATCCGCGACCGGGCCTCGCCCTCGTCCATGCCGCGCAGCCGCACCAGGCGGTCGAGTTGGGTGGCGGGGGACGCGTCCACCACCACGACGAGGTCGTAGAGCTCGGCGAGGGCGTTCTCGGTGAGCAGCGGGACGTCATGGATCACGATGTCGTCCGGGCGCGCGGCGCCCTCCAGCTCGGCCGACCGGCGTCCGACGAGCGGATGCACGATCGCGTTCAGCGCCTGCAGTCTGGCGGGGTCGGCGAAGACGATCGAGCCCAGCCTGGGGCGGTCGAGCGCACCGTCAGGAGTGAGGACCTCCGTGCCGAACTCGGCGACCACGGCGGCCAGCCCCGGCGATCCGGGCTCCACGACCTCCCGGGCGATCTTGTCCGCGTCCACCACGACCGCCCCGTACGACGCGAGCAGCCGTGACACTTCGCTCTTGCCGGCGCCGATTCCGCCGGTCAGGCCCACCTTCAGCATGGCGACAGCCTAGGGCCTGCCCGGACGGACAGGCCCTGGGTCGTGTCGTCAGCTTCCGTCGTCCTCCCGGTCCGCGAGGAACCGTTCGAACTCGGCCCCGAGGTCGTCGGCCGACGGCAGGTCGACCGGCTCGGCGATGAGGTTCTCCCGGGTCATCGAACCGGCGACCGCGTCGTACTGGCTCTCCAGCCCGCGGACGACCGAGACCAGCTCGCCGTCGCCCTCGGCGACCTGGCGGTCGATCTCGCCGCGGACCGTGTGCGCCTCGGCACGCAGTGCGTGCGCCACCTCGGGCAGCACCAGGCCGGTGGCGGCGGTGATCGCTTCGAGTACGGCGAGCGCCGCGTCCGGGTACGGGGAACGCGACAGATAGTGCGGCACGTGGGCGGCGACGCCCAGGACGTCACGGCCGGCCTCCGCGAGCCGCAGCTCGATGAGGGACTCGGCGCTGCCGGGCACCGTCGCCTCGTCGAACCAGCTGCGGTGGCCTGGCATCAGGTCCACCCGGTTGCCGTGCGGGGTCAGCCCGACCGGGCGGGTGTGCGGAACGCCCATCGGAATGCCGTGGAAGTTGATGGCCAGCCGCACCCCGAGCCGTTCGACGACCTGCAGCACGGCCGCGGCGAAGCGCTCCCACTCCACGTCCGGCTCGGAGCCGGTCAGCAGCAGGAAGGGCGTCTCCGTGGTGTCACGGACCAGATAGAGGGCGATCTCCGGTGCCTCGTACCCCGACCAGTGGTCGCGCTCGAAGAGCATCAGGGGCCGGCGCGCGCGGTAGTCGACCAGCCGGTCGGCGTCGAACCTGGCCACCAGCTGGTTGTCGAGGCGGTCCAGCAGCTGCTCCGAGATCTGCTCGCCGGTGTCACCCGCGTCGATGTACCCCTCCAGGTGGTACAGCAGAACGGGGCCGGTCTCCCCGACCGCCTCGTCCACGGCCTCGGCACCGCCCGGCACGAATTCGTACAGCCCCTGCGGATCCAGCACTGTGATCGTTCCTCCTCGTTCTTCCTCCTCGGAAACGTGCGAGGAGCTGGGAGCATTCCCGCATCCGGGCCCGCTTCACCCCCTGACAACGCGGAAGGCCCGCTCCCCTCTCGGGGAACGGGCCTTCCGTCCGTACGGCTACCTGCAGGTCAGAGCGTCAGCTCTGGCCGCCGGCCAGCTTCTCGCGGAGCGCGGCCAGTGCCTCGTCCGACGCCAGGGCGCCGGAGTTGTCGTCCGACTCCGAGGAGTAGGAACCGCCGCCACCGAGACCGGCGGAGCTGGCGGCACCGGCGGGAGCCGCAGCACCCTCGGCCTCCGCCTTCTCGTCGGCCTCGCGGGACTTGATGACCTGGGCCTGGTGCTGCTCGAAGCGGGTCTGGGCCGTGGCGTACTGGCCTTCCCACGCCTCGCGCTGGGTCTCGAAGCCCTCGAGCCAGTCGTTGGTCTCGGGGTCGAAGCCCTCGGGGTAGATGTAGTTGCCCTGGTCGTCGTACGACGCGGCCATGCCGTACAGGGTCGGGTCGAACTCGACCGTGGCCGGGTCGGCACCGAAGGCCTCGTTGGCCTGCTTCAGCGAGAGGCTGATGCGGCGGCGCTCGAGGTCGATGTCGATGACCTTGACGAAGATCTCGTCGTTGACCTGGACGACCTGCTCCGGGATCTCCACGTGGCGCTCGGCCAGCTCGGAGATGTGGACCAGGCCCTCGATGCCCTCGTCGACGCGCACGAACGCACCGAACGGAACGAGCTTGGTGACCTTACCGGGAACGACCTGGCCGATCTGGTGCGTCCGGGCGAACTGCTGCCACGGGTCTTCCTGCGTCGCCTTCAGCGACAGGGAGACACGCTCGCGGTCCATGTCCACGTCGAGAACCTCGACGGTGACTTCCTGGCCGACCTCGACAACCTCGGAGGGGTGGTCGATGTGCTTCCAGGACAGCTCGGAGACGTGCACGAGACCGTCGACGCCGCCGAGGTCCACGAACGCACCGAAGTTGACGATCGAGGAAACGACGCCGGAGCGGACCTGGCCCTTCTGCAGGGTCGTGAGGAAGGTCTGGCGGACCTCGCTCTGGGTCTGCTCGAGCCAGGCACGGCGGGACAGGACCACGTTGTTGCGGTTCTTGTCCAGCTCGATGATCTTGGCTTCGAGCTCCTTGCCCACGTACGGCTGGAGGTCGCGGACGCGACGCATCTCGACGAGCGAGGCGGGCAGGAAGCCGCGGAGGCCGATGTCGAGGATGAGACCACCCTTGACGACCTCGATGACGGTACCGGTGACGATCCCGTCTTCTTCCTTGATCTTCTCGATGGTGCCCCAGGCACGCTCGTACTGAGCGCGCTTCTTCGAGAGGATCAGGCGACCTTCCTTGTCCTCCTTCTGGAGAACAAGGGCTTCGATCTCGTCGCCGACCTTGACGACCTCATTGGGGTCGACGTCGTGCTTGATCGAAAGCTCGCGGGACGGGATGACGCCCTCGGTCTTGTAACCGATGTCGAGCAGGACCTCGTCCCGGTCGACCTTTACGATCACGCCTTCGACGATGTCGCCGTCGTTGAAGTACTTGATCGTCGCATCGATCGCTGCGAGGAAGTCTTCCTCGGAGCCGATGTCGTTGACCGCCACCTGCGGGGTGGTGCGCGTTGCCTCGGTGCTGCTCGTCATATGGGGAAGGACTCCGGTACGGACAGAAGTTGTAGGTACTGCTACGCCAGGACCCGTTATCGCACAGCCGAAGCCGGACAGCCTTGAGTCGGACCTTCCAAATGAATCGGAGAGTCGCCTCAAGGACCGAGGGGATACAAGCCAGTGCGAGCGCAACCTGCTACGTCTGAGGTGCGCAGGCCCGCAGCGCAACTTGTAGCATACGGGGGCAGCCGGACACGGTCAATGCGCGAAGGGCCCACCTTGGGCAGAACAGCCCATACCCGGCGTAAGTCCCCCCGTCACAGGTCCAACCAGAGAGTACGACGACAACCGCGATGAGCCAAGGACCCGAACCAGAAGCCACCCGGCGTACCGCAGGCGTCACGGAAAGCAGCCGGGCCAACCGGGGCTGGTGGGACCGGAACGCGGACGAGTACCAGGTCGAGCACGGAGCCTTCCTCGGCGACGGGAACTTCGTCTGGGGGCCGGAGGGACTGGACGAGTCCGACGCCGGACTGCTCGGCCCCGCCGCGGAACTCGCGGGCCTGTCGGTGCTCGAGATCGGCGCCGGCGCCGCGCAGTGTTCGCGCTGGCTGGCCGCGCGCGGCGCGCGCCCGGTCGCCCTCGACCTCTCCCACCGGCAGCTGCAGCACGCGCGCCGGATCGACGAGGAGTCGGCGGACGGCGGCTTCCCGCTCGTCCAGGCCGACGCGGGGACGCTGCCGTTCGCGGCCGCGTCGTTCGACCTGGCGTGCTCGGCGTACGGCGCGCTCCCCTTCGTCGCCGACCCCGAACGCGTGCAGCGCGAGGTGCACCGCGTGCTGCGGCCGGGCGGGCGCTGGGTCTTCTCCGTCACCCACCCGATCCGCTGGGCCTTCCCCGACGAGCCGGGCCCCGAGGGGCTGACCGCCGTCTCCTCCTACTTCGACCGCACCCCGTACGTCGAGCAGGACGGGCGCGGGCTCGCCGAGTACGTCGAGCACCACCGGACCCTCGGCGACCGCGTGCGGGAGATCGCCGCGGCCGGCTTCCGGCTGGTCGACCTCGTCGAGCCGCAGTGGCCGGAGTGGAACACCCAGGAATGGGGCGGCTGGTCGCCGCTGCGCGGCGGGATCCTGCCCGGGACGGCGATCTTCGTGTGCGTGCGGGACTGACGGCGGCGCCCGCCGCCGGACCGACGGGCACACTGGGCGGGTGATCCGCGCCAGTTCCCTCGACCTGCCCGTACAGACCGTCGTGCCCGCACTGCTGCGGGCGCTCGACGAACGGGGCTGCGCCGTGCTCGCCGCGCCGCCGGGAACAGGGAAGACCACCCTCGTACCGCTCGCGCTGGCCGGGCTGCTCCCCCAGTACGGGGAGGTCCCCCGCCGGGTGCTGGTGGCCGAGCCGCGCCGGATGGCGGCGCGGGCCGCCGCCCGCCGGATGGCGTGGCTGCTCGGCGAGGGCGTCGGCGCGCGGATCGGCTTCACGGTGCGCGGCGAGCGGAACGTCTCGGCGGAGACGGTCGTCGAAGTGGTGACGACCGGTGTTCTGCTGCAGCGGCTGCAGCGTGATCCGGAGCTGGCCGGTGTGGACACCGTCGTACTGGACGAATGCCATGAGCGGCATCTGGACGCCGACACCTCGATGGCCTTCCTGCTGGACGTACGGGCCGCCCTGCGCCCGGAGCTGCGGGTGGTCGCGGCCTCCGCCACCACGGACACCGCCGCCTGGGCCGCGCTGGTCGGGGGCGAGGACGGTGCCGCCCCGGTGGTCGAGGCGCAGGGCATCCTGCATCCGGTCGCCGTGGAGTGGGCCCCGCCGGTCCGCCCGCCGCACGGGATGCGGGTCGATCCGGCGCTGCTGGAGCACGTGGCGGCGGTGGTACGGCGGGCCCTGCGCGAGAAGGAGGGGGACGTGCTGTGCTTCCTGCCGGGCGTCGGGGAGATCGCGCGGGTCGCCGGGATGCTGAGCGGGCTCGACGTGGAAGTGCTGCAGCTGCACGGGCGGGCGCCGGCCGCCGTGCAGGACGCCGCGCTCGCGCCGGGAACCGGCCGCCGGGTGCTGCTGGCCACGTCGGTGGCCGAGTCGAGCCTCACCGTCCCCGGGGTGCGCATCGTGGTGGACGGCGGGCTGGCGCGTGAGCCGCGGGTGGACCACGCACGCGGCCTCGACGCGCTGACGACGGTGCGGGTCTCGCACGCGGCGGCCCGCCAGCGGGCCGGGCGCGCCGGGCGCGAGGGTCCCGGCACGGTGTACCGCTGCTGGTCGGAGGCGGACAACGCCGGGCATCCGCGCTGGCCGGCACCGGAGATCTCCGTCGCCGACCTCGCCGCGTTCGCTCTGCAGACGGCCTGCTGGGGCGACCCGGACGCCGCCGGCCTCGCCCTGCTCGACGCCCCGCCGGCCGGCGCGATGGGCGCGGCCCGCGAGGTGCTCCTCGCGGTCGGCGCGGTGGCCGCC